>JAGXIN010000049.1 GCA_024635575.1 Flavobacteriia bacterium | reverse complement strand
TTATAAATTTTGTCTAAAAATTCAGCACTCACCTGAACCGGCAACACGCCAATATTTAAACAATTTCCCCTGAAAATATCGGCAAAAAAACTAGAAACCACACATCTGAATCCGTAATCGTAAATTGCCCAAGCTGCATGTTCTCTTGAAGACCCCGAACCGAAATTTTTTCCTCCCACCAAGATTTTTCCTTTGTAAACAGGGTTGTTCAACACAAAATCTGCTTTTGGCGTATTGTCTGAATTGTATCTCCAATCCCTAAAAAGATTGTTGCCAAAACCCACGCGCTCAGTCGCCTTTAAAAAACGTGCCGGAATAATTTGGTCGGTATCCACATTTTCAATTGGCAATGGCACTGCAGTGCTTTTTAATATTTCAAATTTATCGTAAGCCATTCTGTTAGTTTTAAATTGTTGGTTGTTGGTTGTTGGTTGTTGGTTGTTGGTTGTTAGTTTTAAGTTGCTGGTTGCTGGTTGTTGGTTGTTAGTTTTAAGTTTTAAGTTGTTGGTTGTTTAAAAATGAGCCAATTTTTAATTATTAATTATTCATTATTAATTAATAACGTTCTCGGATCGGTTAAAACTCCGGTAACTGCGGTTGCTGCAGCCACTAAAGGACTTGCAAGCATTGTTCTGGATCCAGGACCTTGGCGTCCTTCAAAATTTCTGTTTGAAGTGCTTACCGCCACTTTTCCTGCAGGCACTTTATCGTCGTTCATAGCCAAACATGCAGAGCATCCCGGTTCCCGCAATTCAAATCCGGCCGCATTGATAATATCCAATAAGCCTTCTTTTTTTATTTGCTCTTCAACAATATGAGAGCCAGGAACCAACCAAGCCGTAATATTGTCCGCTTTTTTTCTTCCTTTTACGATGGAAGCAAAAGCCCTGAAATCCTCAATTCTTCCGTTGGTGCAACTTCCCAAAAATACATAATCCACTTTTTTTCCAATCATCGTATCTCCTTCATGAAATCCCATATAATCCAACGATTTTCTGTAAGAAGCAACGCCGCCTTCAACGGCTTCTGCTTGGGGAATATGGGTTGAAATTCCTGTGCCCATTCCCGGATTGGTTCCATAAGTAATCATTGGTTCTATATCATTTGCATCAAAAGTAATTTCTTTATCAAAAACGGCATCAACATCCGTTTTAAGCGTTTTCCAGAAATCCATTGCATTATCCCAATCAGCTCCTTTTGGAGCAAACAAACGCCCTTCCACATATTTGAAAGTTTTTTCATCCGGTGCAATAATACCACCTCGGGCACCCATTTCAATGCTTAAATTACAAACCGTCATGCGGCCTTCCATACTCATATTTCTAAATACATCACCGGCATATTCCACAAAATATCCTGTGGCACCTGAGGTTGAAAGTTTAGAAATTATGTATAAAGCCACATCTTTTGGCGTAACGCCAAATCCGAGTTCCCCATTTACGTTTATCCGCATTTTTTTTGGTTTGGGCTGCATAATGCATTGCGAAGACAGCACCATTTCCACTTCTGAAGTTCCAATACCAAAAGCGATGGCACCAAAAGCGCCGTGCGTTGAAGTATGTGAATCTCCGCAAACAATTGTTGCACCAGGCAGTGTAATTCCATATTCCGGACCAACAACATGTACAATTCCGTTTTTTTGATGACCCAATCCCCAATGGGTAATTCCATATTCTGCAGCATTTTCTTCCAGGGCTTTTAACTGATTTGCAGATAAGGGGTCTTCAACCGGCAAATGCTGGTTGATGGTTGGGGTGTTATGATCGGCTGTTGCGAAAGTGCGGTTAGGATACAACACTGTGTTATTTCTGCTTTTCAGTCCCAAAAATGCCACCGGACTCGTAACTTCATGAATCAAATGCCGGTCTATAAACAACACATCCGGTCCGTCATTAATTTTGCGAATCACGTGCGAATCCCAAACTTTATCAAATAATGTAGTACTCATTTTTACTTTTTTTTAGTCTATTTCTTGTTTGTGGCCAATTTAAACTGTTATGGCTGCAAGAACGGATGCAAATTTATAAAAAACAATAAAAATGTCAATTTGAATATTTATGATCTACGATACCCAAACCGGTTTTCGAACGAATTTAAGTTTGGTTTTCATGATTTGTGATTTAACAGAAATGTTCTGATTTTATTTTATTTTTTTTTGAAGCTGTTTGCGGGGAAATTTTCATTTTTATTGGCAATTATTTAATTGCTGATTTATTTCTGTAAAGAAGCAAGAATATTAGTCATAATTCAATAAAAGTTGATTTTTAATGAAATATTAATAGGATTTGTTTGTTTTTTAGATTTTTGAAAACGATTATTTTCATTCATCAATTTGGCAGAAATCACGGCCTGATTTCTAAATGTTTTTCCATTTCCAGGATGAAATACTACGACATCCAAAAAAGGAAGCGTGCAATTATTTACCTATTTTATATCAATTATCACTAAAATGACACAAAAAAGAATCAGATTGATTTAACCACTTACTTAGGTTTTAATCAGGTTTTCAATTAAAATCCATGATGATAAATTTTGCTTTCGATTGGCGGAATTCTTATCTTTAAGGTGAAACCAGCAAAAACGACATGAAATTAATTTCTACATTTTTTATTTTACTGCTGCTTATTTCTTGTAAAGAAAAAGTAGCGCCGCCTAAAGTTGTGCTGCTTCCTGTAATTGAAATTACGGAATCCGGTAAAATTATTCCTATTGATTCCGTTGAAATTGCTAAAATTAAAGATTCAAGCGTTATTGCCTTTTATAGAGCCAACCAAAACAATACTTTTTGGATGACCGATTTTAATCGGGAAAACATCACGGCGCTTTTCAACAATGTAGAACAAGATGGCCTTTTCCCGAAGGATTTCGACTTAAAAAAAATAAAAAATTCAGAAGAAAACTTTGAAAATTTATTGAACCCGAAATTGATAGATTACGATATTTTACTGACAGAAAATTTAAGCCGTTATGTTCAAAAAGTTTCAAAAGGAAGTATCAATCCGAAGAAACTATACAGCAATTGGGAGTTAATAGAGAACGAGAGCAACCATAGCGCATTGCTGCTCAATTTTCAAAAAAAAGATTCTTTTGATTATGCGGTGAATGCGGCAGCACCAAATCATATTGTTTATAAACGTTTAAAAACCGCCCTTAAAATAATAAATGCCCTGCCAAAAGACAATTTCAAAAAAATTGAGATTAAAAATATAATTGTTTTAAACGACACCAATCCTGCAATGATTGAAATTAAGAAAAAATTAATTTATTGGAAAGATTTAAAACCATTGGACAGCATTACGGCCATTTATGATGAAGCTACGGAACTGGTCGTGAAAAAATTTCAAATGCGCCATGGACTTGGTACAGACGGCGTTATTGGTGCGGGCACTTTACTAGCCTTAAATTTCACCAAAGAAGACCGAAAAAAACAAATCATCGCCAATATGGAACGTTGGCGTTGGTTTCCAAGAACATTTGAGTCAGAATATCTCATTATTAACATTCCCGATTATTCACTGCGTGTTGTAAAAAATACTGATACTTTAAGAGTTCATAAGGTAATTATTGGCAAGCCATCCAGAAAGACACCGGTATTGTCATCGAAACTGACCCACTTAATATTCAATCCAACGTGGACAGTTCCGCCAACCATTTTAAAAAAAGATGTGATACCGGCTGCTGCCAGAAACCGAAATTATTTCCGCAGTAAAAATATTACCATTTATGATCCCTATAACAGGGTGGTAAGCCCCGAAAACTGGAATATTGGTAGGGCCAGAAGTTACCGTTATGTCCAAAGTCCGGGAGCCACAAACGCACTTGGATTGGTGAAATTTATGTTTCCAAACCGATTTACCGTGTACCTCCACGACACCAATTCCAGAGGTTTTTTTGAAAAAGACATCCTTGCATTAAGTTCGGGCTGCGTTAGGGTACAAAATCCGTTTGAGCTTACGGAATATTTATTGGATGATCCGGAAAAATGGAATTTGGAAACAATCATAGAAGCCATAAACACCGGCAAAACATCACAGCTGCAAATAAACAGAGAAGTGTTCATCCATATTTTATATTGGACTGCCTGGAGTGAAAATGGCAGCTTACAATTTAGGGATGACCTGTACAATTTAGATATGGACTTGTATAAAAAACTAGATTAAATTTTTATGAAGGATAGTAGACAAACAAACATGATTTGTCTTTAATGACATCAATAACTTCTTTTGAGAGTCCTTGTTTCAATGCCAAACAGCCTAAGCTTCTTCCCAATCTCCCATTTTGTCTGGCAAATTTTTCAGAAACATAATCCGCTCCATGAATAACGATAGCTCTTGCCCTGGCATTGCTGTTAATTCCTTTTTCCAAACCGTCCAATCTTAAAGAATAGCCATGTTTGCCATAATACGTTTCTCCGGTTGCATAAAACCCTAAGCTGCTTTTATAAGATTCCGGTTTATTGGAAAAATTGGAAGCATATTCATTTCCTGAGTTTCTGCCATGAGAAACCAGCGACTGAAATAAAACGATATTATTTTTTAGGTCAATAACCCATAACCTATTTTCATTTGAAGACAAACTATAATCAACAAGCGTTAAAATATCTTTTTGTAAAACTCCATTTTTTTTCAATTTTAAATAACCTTCCATCGCCAACTCAAAACTTTCTCTTTTGGGAAGTATAAAGCTATTGGCCTCCAAATTGTTATAAATTAATTCAACTTTAGATGCAATACTGCTAGAAGCCGGTGGTACCTCTAATTTTGGGTTTGATATTTTATTGGAAAATGAAGAATTTGCTATCAAGGAAAAAAATCCTATAAATAAGAGGGGAATTATTTTATAAGTCATTGTAAATCATTAAGTTTAATGTCAAATTTAAGAAGGCGCAAAATTAAGAATTTATAATTGTTCTGCAAACTAATGTCGAAATATTTATAAAAGTTTAACATTTTGGTGGGGTTGGTTTTTTTTTAATAATAGCCTGAAATGAACAGTTATGAAATTTTAAAACTGCAATAAATGCATTTTATTGTATGTATTTTATATTTATTTCAAAGCAATGCAATTATGGTACCATTAAACCTGAATTTTGTTAAATCTTTATATTTTTTTTAAAAATAATTAAAATTTAATTGTTTTCTCCCTTATATAAAATCTGAAATTATAAACATGCTAAGTACTAAATATTTACCAACTGTTTTGTTTGCATTAAGTTTGAAATAATAAGGAGAAGATATCATTTAAATGTCGGCCCCGTGGGTTTCGAACCCACGACCTCCTGATTAAGAGTCAGATGCTCTGCCAGCTGAGCTAGGGGCCGAAATTTCCAAATAAAATTAAAGATAAAATTTAAATTATTCCAGAAAAATTTTACCAATTACCAGATTGAAATGTTCATTCACTTTATTTCCAATCATAAACCCAACTTCTTCCAATTCTTCCGTTTGGAAATTAGGTATATTTAGTTTTCTTCCTCTAAAAGTTGGAGAAAGTTCTGAAAGGGTTATTTCAATGGTTTGCCATTCCCCAGTTGTATCAAAATAAATAATATATGCCTGCTGATCTTCTTTATTGGTCCTTACCCTAAACTGATATCGCTTTCCATCACCTTTTAAGCGTAATATTACTTTTTCATATCCTTCAATATTTTTTTGCTTAAACCGAAATCTTATCGATGAAAAACCTCCATTATTTTCCAAGGAAACTTTTCCATTAAAAACGCCATAACCTTCCTCATTTAAAAAAAACTTACTGTATGACTGACCGCCCATTACCACATCATTCACAATTTCCCAATCGGAAATATCGCTTTCTTTATTAAAATCAAAAATAACCATGCTTTCGTTCATAAATCTTAAAACCATATAAATTTAATTGTTCAAAAGAACATAGGCATTTAAGGAGCTTGCCACCATGAGCCATATAAAGTAAGGGGCAATAAGCCAAGTTTTTTGTTTCATTAAATTTCTGAAATTCATCAAAAAATAACCAACTAAAAAGGTTAATAAGACAATTACCAACAATCCAAATAAAATCAAATGCTGATTAAAAAATATATAATTCCAGGAAGTGTTTAAAATGAACTGCACAATAAATAACAGCCAAATATTGGAGGTGGATTTTGCCTGAATTAAATATGTCATATAAATTGAAAAGCAAATCATGATGGTGGTCCATGCCACACCAAAAAACCAACCCGGAGGCGTCCAGGGGGCTTTGTTGAGTGCTTCATACCAACTGCTTTGAGGGCCGTTGTTCATTAACAAAACACCAATTCCCAAAGCGCCAAAATTAAACGCTAAAAAAACGATTAACCAAAGCACTTTTTTCATTAAAGTTGGTTAGTGATTTTAGAGCTCATAGGATTTGTTAAAGAAAAATAATAATCTATAAAATTTCCTTGTTCATCAATCAAATATTTTTGGAAATTCCATTTTATAGAACTGCTTTTAACACCATTCAACTCCTTTTTTGTAAGCCATTGGTATAAAGGATGCTGGTTCTCCCCTTTTACATCAACTTTTTCAGTCATTAAAAAGGTAACTCCGTAATTTACCTGGCAAAAAGTTTGAATTTCTTGTGCATTTCCTGGTTCTTGGCCACCAAACTGGTTACATGGCACACCAATAATTACCAACTTATCCTGATACTTTTCATGTAATTTTTGCAAATCGGCATATTGTTTTGTGAATCCGCACTCTGATGCTGTATTTACAATTAATATTTTTTTGCCTTTAAATGCCGATAAATCTATTTTTTCTCCATTCAAACTGGTTATAGGAATATCGTAAATTGAGGCTTGTGGCTGCATAAAATTTGAATTTTGAGTTGTTGAAAATGTTCCGAAAAACAAACCAATTATAGTAGTTATAATTGCTATAGCTTTCATATCTTAAACTGTTATTCTTAATTTTAATCTTTTTTCAACTCTCTGTTTGATAACCGTCAACCTTTTCATCAAATCCATTAATTCAGGATTTTTAGTTTCCTTGTATACTTCATTTAAAGATAAAATCAACGATTTAACTTCTTTTGAAGCTACAATACGATCATTGGTAGATTTTAATATTATTTTACGTTGCTCAAACTCTAATGCTTTTTGTACTAATTCCATATGTTGTTATTTTAAATAATACTGTAATAATTTTGCAATTTTCTTAAAAAAAAGCCAAATTAAGGTCTTCAAAATTAAGCGCTTCCCTAAAATGTGTTAATTTTTTTTTAGGTCAATATTAAAATTAAAGGGTTTCGTTTAACTTTTATAGAGTAAATTTAAACAAAATAAGCGACATATTGGTGATTTACGATCTAATCTATTTATAGCTAAATAAATATAATATATCATAAGGTAAAAAATTCATTATTTATTGATGATTATGTTTTCAATTGTATTTTAATACATCCCCTAATTTCAAAATTTTAACCTCATTGTAATTTAGGGCAGATTAATTAAGAAATAAAGGTTGAATGTGCCAAAATACTGCAAAATCCTGGTCTTGGAGACAAAAAAAGAGACCCTATTCATAAGTTCTCAGGTAGTTGCGGGGACCGGACCAGAACCGGTGACCTTCGGGTTATGAATTTGAACAAAACCCTTATTTTACGTAATATTTGGCTTATTTTTACTTAAATCGTTTACAGAACTGTGTACGGTAAATTAAACAATTATTATAATAATAAATGTAATACTATTTTTAATCACTATTGCCATTAAGAATTACTATAACGATGCTTTTAAGGTGCAATAGGTATCTATCGATGGCCCTAAAAAAATTGAAGACATCCAGCCTGCTGCGCTCTTTTGATTAGCTCCATCAACCAAAATGATTGAAATTCATCTGATGAGATCCTGAATCAAGTTCAGGATGACGTGCTAGGAAGTTATATCATGGGATCCTGAAATTGAAGATTCATGATTTCCTAAAACCAATAAAAATAGTGAGCTAAACAAAAAAATTCTAGTCTGATGATCTTTTTCTGCAAAATTATTCTTCCCTTACGCCAGCTGGTATCTGCGCACCATCTCGCCCTTAGCTATCGCGATGTCGCACTAAAAATGTTCACTGAACATTTTTTTAACGCTCAGTCCTAACGAAAAAAATCATAGGACGGCTTTTTTAGTTTTGAGTTGTGAGTTTTGAGTTTTGAGCATTTAAACAAGTTTTAATCACGGGCTAAAAAGGTTGTTATTTGTTGTTCTTTTTCTGTAAAATGAATTCTTCCTCGGCGCCAGCTGGTATCTGCGCTCCAGCTCGCCCATAGCTGTCGCTATGTCGCACTAAAAACAGCTACTCCAACACGCCGGCTGGCTCCTGCGCTAAAAACATCCACTGGATGTTTTCTTTACGCTTGACCCTCTTTACGCTCCGCCCTATAGTCACTATAACACTACTATAACACTATGTATGGAGTATGTACGGAGTATCCTCCCTTTATCCTCCCATGAGCCCTTATTGTTACTGGTGTTGTGCTCGTTAAAAAACGCTAAAACGTCTCGTCCTAAAATAACTATACAGGTTATTAAATAAATCCTGCTTTAGTTATACAACTATCATTTTT
>JAGXIN010000048.1 GCA_024635575.1 Flavobacteriia bacterium | reverse complement strand
TCGGCTTTTTTAACTGTTGTTAGCCTGTGCGCAATTATTATCGACGTTTGGTGTTGCGTAATTTTATCAGTTGCTTCCTGAATCAATTTTTCTGAATATGAATCTATGGATGAGGTAGCTTCATCTAATATTAATATACTGGGTTTGCTTACGTAAGCGCGCAAAAATGCAATCAACTGACGTTGTCCGGTTGACAGCATTCCACCACGTTCTTTTACATTATAGTGGTAATTATTTGGCAAACTCATAACAAACTCGTGAATGCCGATTTCTTTGGCGGCACGTATAACCTCTTCCAACGCAATTGAATCATCACCTAAGGTAATGTTGTTATAAATTGAATCTGAAAACAGAAAAACATCCTGTAAAACAACGGCTATCTGATTTCTTAAAGAAGCCAAGGTGTATTGTAAAATATTTTGGTTATCGATACAAATTTCACCATCATTTATTTCATAAAAACGATTCACCAAATTGATTATGGTGGATTTCCCGGCTCCAGTTGCGCCAACAATTGCAACAGTTTCACCAGCATTTACATTAAAGGAAATACTTTTTAAAACTTGTTCCCCTTCAACATAACTAAAGTTTACATTTTTAAAGGCAATATTACCTTCAAAATTCTGTGCTTCTACGGTTCCGGTCTTGGCAATTTGATCTTTTGTATCCAGTACTTCAAAAACCCGATCTCCAGCCACCATTCCCATTTGCAGCGTATTAAATTTATCTGCAATTTGATTCAGTGGTCTGAATAACATTTGGGACATCATGATAAATGCGATGATTTGACCAATCTCTGTAGTTCCCGAATTCACAATATCCAGCCCTCCATACCAAACCAGTAATCCTACCGCTATTGATGATAAAATTTCGGCGATTGGAAAGAAAATAGAATAATACCAAACCGTTCTGATATTTGCCTTTTTGTGTTTGTCATTTATTTTAACGAATTCTTCATATTCGATTTTTTCATGATTGAACAACTGCACAATTTTCATCCCTGTTACACGCTCCTGCACAAATCCGTTTAAATTTGCCACTTGAATCCTAACTTCCTGAAAAGCTGATTTTATGGCAATTTGAAATAACTTTGTGGCATATATTAAAACAGGAAGCACAATAAAAGCAATCAATGCCATTCTCCAATTCATCCATAACATTACAATGGCCACAACAAACATTTTCAACAAATCACTTATAATCATAAACAATCCTTGTCCAAAAAATTGAGCAATTGTTTCCGTATCAGAAACCAAACGTGTTACTAATTTTCCAACGGAAGAATTGTCAAAATAAGACATCTTAAATTGCAGCATGTGTTTTTGCAATTGCACTCTTATGTCTTTAATAATATGTTGCCCCAGCCAATTTACTTTGTAAATAAAAATAAACTGTAAAAAAACTTCAGCTATTAAAAAAACAACCATCAATAATGAATAGTATAAAATACCTTCCTTATCCTTATTTTTAAAATAGGTATTGACTATTTCCTCCAATAAAATAGGTTTTGCCACAGATACTAATGACAAAAGTATTGCCGAAAAAGTTCCAATAAAGAACTCCCAGCGGTATTTTTTTGAAAAACCCAATAACCGATTAAATATTTTCGCGTCAAAAGCTTTGCCTGTTACTTTACTACTCATTTATGAAAATTGTTTTTGGATAGGTAACCTGTGTTAAAAATAATCCTTGAGCAGGCGCAGAAGGTCCAGCATTACACCTATTCTCGCTTTCAATGATTTGTTTAAACTCTTCTAAATTCATTTTTCCCTTTCCTATTTCTATTAATGTTCCGACTACTGCCCTGACCATATTTCTTAAAAAACGATCTGCTGTAATATGAAATACCAGCAGTTGATTTGTTTGTTTCCACTTGGCATGCATAATATTACAATTATACGTTCTTACGTCGGAATTTGAGCGGGAAAAAGACTTGAAATTGGTATGTGTTTCTAAAATTTTAGCCGCTTCATTCATTCTTTCCACATTTAACTTTGTGGTGATAAACTGCCAGGCAGTTTCATTCAAAAACGGATTTTTTCCTAAAAAAATGCGATATTCATAACTTCTGCTTAAGGCATCAAAACGTGCGTGGGCATTTTCTGTTGTTTTAAAAATATCATAAACAACAATGTCGTTTGGCAGCAAAGCATTCATTTTATAAATAATTTCATTTGCATTAAATTCATTTTCAATATTGACATGCGCATAAAATTCATCGGCATGAACGCCAGCATCTGTTCTTCCGGCGCCAACAATTTCAAACGGATTTCTAAATATGGTTGAGAATGATTTACCCAATAATTCTTGCACCGTAATAGCATTGGGCTGCGCTTGCCATCCATGGTAGTTGGTTCCTTTATATGCTAATTTGATAAAATATCTCAATTGAATTGCTAATTTTGTGCAGTTGCAAATATACGCCATATTTGTGAGTTACTAATTTCACAACTATATGAAAAAGATTTTATTGCTTTCTGATACGCACACTTATATTGATGACCAAATTTTAAAGTTTGTACAACAGGTTGATGAAGTTTGGCATGTGGGTGATATTGGTTCTTTTGAAGTAGTTGAAACCCTAAGAAAGTTAAAACCTTTAAGAGCTGTTTATGGAAATATAGACGATTCAATAATGAGAAATGAATTTCCGTTAGACAACAAGTTTACCATTGAAAAAGTTTCCGTTTGGATGACCCATATTGGAGGCTATCCAAATAATTATAATCCGAGAGTTAAGGAAGATTTAGCTAAAAACCCACCAAAATTATTTATTACCGGCCATTCCCATATCTTAAAAGTGATATTCGATAAAAAACTTAATATCCTTCATATGAATCCGGGTGCTGCAGGAAAATACGGATTTCACACCGTGAGAACGATGCTCCGATTTGAAATTCATGAAGACAATATCACAAATTTGGAAATTATTGAACTCGAAAAACGTTAGGGACTGAACGACCTGTTTGAGCTCTTTTTTAGTTGCGAAAAGCAACTAAAAAAAGCGAGTAGTGAACGCCTGACCCGGAGGGGGACGCCCAAATATTTAACAAAATAATCTAAATAAAAAAAACCATTTCAAAATAAATTGAAATGGTTTACGCACACTAAATATACAAAGATTGTAGGTTTATCGCAATCTGTCAACAGATTTCACGAGTTCTTCATCCTTTTTTATTGCTTTGTTGGCCAAAACCACAAAAACAATAGTAAAAATCGGAATGAGCAACCCAATACCCTTCTCAGAAATTTTAATTTCTCCAGATAAATTTTGTGCAAAATACACGAGTATGCCTACTAAAATAAAATTAATCAAAATTGTTAATCGCCCTAAAACAAATTGCAGTTGTCTTTTTTTAAACTGAAAAATAGTAATTAGCGTTAGTACGGCTGATGCTATGAACAATACAAAAACACTGGCCAATACCAAATTGTCTGAACTTAGTGAATCCAATGCAAAAAATTTAATTCCCTGCTCAGTTACCCATAAATTTAAGAGAAAAATTAATCCTCCTGAGAGCAATGTTGCAATTAATAAATAGATCGATTGTATTCTTTGAATCATACTTATACTAATTACAGGCAAAAATACGTTTTATTTTTAAGGATTAAAAGATTACTATATAAAATAAATTTATATATTTGCAATGTCCTACACCATAATAGAATACAGGACCTGCAACTAAAACTAATCACCACCCAGATTAATTCACAATGAAATTCTTAATTTAAATAAGATAACAACATTTATTCACTAACAATTATTACATATTTACATAATGTTTGAAATTTCCGAACTAAAGGATAAATCTCTTTCAGAATTACAAGAGATTGCTAAAAACGTTGGAGCAAAGAAGTTTAGTCAATTAAAAAAACTGGATTTGGTTTATTTAATTCTAGACATTCAAGCCGCTGCTCCTGAAGTAATTACAAATAACGAAGATTTATCAGACGACAACAAACCCCGTCGCAAAAGAATCGTTAAAAAAGCCAATTCACCAAAAATGAATAAAAAAAGCACAGCTTCACAACCACAAAAAGAAAAAGCACCCGATCTTTTCGCTGCCAATCAAAATGCTGAAGTTGAAGATTCCGCAAAACCAATTCAAGTGCCTAGGGCAAAAAAACCCATTAAAAAGGCAGTAAAATTTTCACCGGCAAATCCTGTTGAAAATACTGAGGTTGAAACAATTGAGAAACATGAGGTTAGAACAGATGCTGTAAAAGTTGCCGGAAAAAAACCGGTTAAACTTGCACAAAGAACTAAAATTGAAAGTCAACCAGAAAGCGTTGAAACAAATATTGATGACAGCTCTGACACCAAACAAGAAAGACCTGTGCAAAACCAGCCTAAACATCAAAACAGGCAACCTAAACAACAGGGAAACCAACAACAAAACAGTCATCAGCAACAAGCAAACCAACAAAGGGAAAAAGGACCACGTAAACAAGGAAATCGCTTTAGAGACCCTGATTATGAATTTGATGGAATTATTGAAAGTGAAGGTGTTTTAGAAATGATGCCTGATGGATATGGTTTTTTACGTTCATCGGATTATAACTACCTTTCTTCACCAGATGATATTTATTTATCCCAATCACAAGTTAAATTGTTTGGTTTAAAAACCGGAGATACTGTAAAAGGTGTGGTTAGACCACCAAAAGAAGGCGAAAAATATTTTCCCTTAATCCGCGTTTCAAAAATAAACGGCTTAAATCCTAATGTAGTTAGGGATCGTGTTTCTTTTGAACATTTAACGCCTTTATTTCCGCAGGAAAAGTTCAATTTGGCAGGAAAAAACAGCACGCTTTCCACAAGAATTATGGATTTATTCTGTCCGATAGGAAAAGGACAGAGAGGGATGATTGTTTCGCAACCTAAAACAGGTAAAACAATGTTGCTTAAAGACATTGCGAATTCAATTGCGTCAAATCACCCGGAAGTTTATCAAATAATTCTTTTAATTGATGAAAGACCTGAAGAGGTAACAGATATGCAGCGCAGTGTAAGAGGGGAAGTTGTTGCTTCTACTTTTGACGAACCGGCTGAAAAACATG
Source organism: Flavobacteriia bacterium (assembly GCA_024635575.1). GTDB lineage: Bacteria > Bacteroidota > Bacteroidia > Flavobacteriales > Flavobacteriaceae > Lutibacter. The sequence continues at coordinate 1,413 of JAGXIN010000048.1, read as the reverse complement.
TTAGAGTTGCCAATATTGTTTTAGAAAAAGCAAAGCGTTTGGTTGAATGCGGACACGATGTGGTTATTTTATTAGATTCCATCACCCGTTTGGCCAGAGCATATAATACTGTGGCTCCTGCATCAGGTAAAATTTTATCGGGAGGTATTGATGCCAATGCATTGCACAAACCTAAACGATTTTTTGGAGCTGCAAGAAATATAGAAAATGGAGGTTCATTAACGATTATTGCTACCGCATTGACCGAAACAGGTTCTAAAATGGATGAGGTTATCTTTGAAGAATTTAAAGGTACAGGAAATATGGAGCTTCAATTGGAAAGAAATATTGCCAACCGAAGAATTTATCCAGCTATTGACCTTGTTAAATCGAGCACTCGTAGAGATGATTTACTGTTAGATCCAAAAACAGTGAAACGTATGTGGGTACTTAGAAAATATTTGGCTGATATGAACCCAGTAGAAGCGATGGAGTTCATTAAAAGTAAAATTCAATACTCTACTTCAAATGAAGAGTTTTTAATCTCTATGAACGGGTAACTTTTAAAAGTTAAAAAGTTAAAAAAGCGAGCTAAGGCTCGCTTTTTTTTGTTACAATACTTTATAAATATAAAGACCTTTTAAACGCTGGGATTTTTTGTAAGGGAAATTCTAATATCTTGAATTAACTGAATTTAAACTCCATTTCCTTTGAAAAGGTTAGGCTAGAATAAAAACAAAAAAAGCGAGCCTTAGCTCGCTTTTTTTTGATTCTGTTGTTTTTTTAATCAATAATAGATTCCTCTATTATCCTTAATATCTGCAGTTTCTTCCAACACTTGAAATAATTGGAAAGATCTTACTTTCAATTTGTCTGTTATCCGATTACGGAACATAGAATAATTATCCAATTTCACAGGCGCATCACGTTTAACCACTTTAACAACAAAAACGCCCTTATTACCTTCTATTGGACTTGAAACTTCATTTAGTTTAATGGTAGACATTGCACCCACTACAGAAGGTTCATTCCCAACGCCTGATAATAATGGATTAAGCAAGGTTACGTTTGAAGTTGAATTAACCGTTGTATTGGTGTTTTTTGCAATTTCTTCTAACGTAGCTCCTTTAATTTTTTCCTTAATCATTTCTGCTTTTTTCTTGTTGCTTAATTCAGTGCGAATTTTTTCCGAAATATCTGCACTCACAACCAATCCATCTTTCTCAACTTTTGCTTTAAGAACAACTACAGCATAGCCTCTTTTACCATTAATATCAATGTCAAAGCGTTTAGAATCTCCAAGCTCTCTTTCTTTTGCAAATGCCCAAATAACAATTTGGCGCTGACCGTTTAAACCAGGAATATTTTCATCCAGTACTTTAAGATTTTGTGCAGATTGAATGGCGTAATTTTCTTTCTTAGCCAGATCTTCTA
>JAGXIN010000047.1 GCA_024635575.1 Flavobacteriia bacterium | reverse complement strand
ATGACATTAAGCACAACTTCTTCTTTGTTTTTAGGAATCAATTCAAGTCTTTGCTGATGAATTTCTGAAATATATTCTAAATAATGTTTTGCTCTTTCATCTTTCACAACAAGTGATAGGAGCGTTGAATTTCCGTCACCTGTAATCGTTAAATATTTTTTTAGGGTAACTGAGGTAATTCTGCCTTTTTTTTCACCGGGAATTCTATGATATAACAAGCCGCATTCATTTTTGTACGCTATAAATTCTTGGATGATTAAATTTATGGAATTGTATTTTTTAATATAGGAAGAAAGTTCATTTTCATTTTTTATTTTAGTGACCAGCAATCCTCTAAAACCAATATCAGGCTTAATAATTAAAGGAAATGCAATATTATTTTTGGTAATTTTCTGAATTATTTCTTCAATATGTTCGCCCTTTCCGATAAAGATTGTGTTTGGGCAATATTTAACCGGCAGTAATTGAGTGGTTTTGTATTTTGATTCCAATCCGTTTCCAGAGCCTTCTATTCCTGGGTTAACTGCTGAAAAGAATCCGAAACTTCTTGCTTTTAAAGCCAAATAAAAAGCATAAGGCAATAGTGGAACATAAAATAGATAGGATGGCCAATATTCCCAGTTTGTAAATTTTTTAAGACTGGGAATTTCCATTATTTGGTGTTGAATAAAGCATTTAGAATTATTTTAATGCCTAAAATCCCTAAAACAATGGCTGTTATAGCCAGTGTAATTCCAACAACAAGCCAAACATAATTGTTTTGCTGCTTAATGGCTTTAAACCCAATGGTGATTAAAATTGGAGCGGCAATCAAAAGGGGTAAAGTGGCCAATTCATATTTTAAACCTCTTACCAATTCTTTTCTATCTGTTCCCATTTGTATAATTTATGATGGCAGTTCTTACGTTTTTGTATTTAGACAACAATTCAAGTGCTTTTTCTTCTGAAATATTCAATTCCTCCATCAGCATTTTTGTTCCCCTAATCACCAACTTATCATTTGTTAATTGCATATCAACCATTTTATTGCCTTTTATTTTTCCAAGTTGAATCATAACGCTGGTTGAAATCATATTTAAAATAAGTTTTTGTGCTGTTCCGGCTTTCATTCTTGAACTTCCGGTCACAAATTCTGGACCCACTAAAACTTCAACGGGGTATTTTGCAATTTTTGCCAGCGGACTTCCAACATTACATGTAATGCATCCGGTTAAAATACTATTTTCGTTGCATTTTTTTATTCCATTTGCCACATAAGGAGTTGTTCCGGAAGCAGCAATTCCAATCACAGTGTCATTGCTGTTGATATTATGGTTTTTTAAATCTTCCCAGCATTGAGTTGTGGAATCTTCTGCAAATTCAACAGCTTTTCTGATGGCAGTATCACCACCGGCAATAATGCCAATAATAAGATTATGAGAAACACCAAATGTTGGCGGACATTCAGAGGCGTCCAATATTCCCAATCGACCACTTGTTCCTGAACCAACATAAAATAATCTTCCGCCTTTTTTCATTTGTTGCACAACTATCTGCACCAATTTTTCGATAGCGGGAATCACTTTCTCAACGGCAAAAGGAACACTTTTATCTTCAGAATTGATATGCTTCAGCAATTCGCTGACACTCATTTTTTCCAAATGATTGTAATTGGAGGCTTGCTCAGTAGTTTTTGTGAAATCCATTTTTCAAAAATACTAATTTTTGATTAGTTCTAATTTTTTGTGTCAACTTATTTCATAATGTTAAAAATGAACATAAAAAAAAGCAAGAATTTTAGTTCTTGCTTTTTTACTTATTATGAAGATCTCTTTTAAAATCTAGTCAAAACTTAATTAATAAGCCTTTGAAGCTAGGTTTATGGAAGAGAAAGCTGCGATAATATTATTCAATGTTTTGCTTGGTCTCATCGCTTTATTGGCCAAATTATCGTCAATTCTATAATAGCCGCCAATGTTTACAGGCGATCCTTGTGCGCTGTTTAATTCATTTATAATAACAGCTTCATTTGCTGCCAATTCTTTTGCGACTTTGGTGAAAATTCGTTTTAATTCGGCATCTTTATTTTGAGCAGCCAAAGCTTGTGCCCAATAAGTTGCCAAATAAAAGTGACTTCCTCTATTGTCCAGTTCACCAACTTTACGGGAAGGAGATTTGCTATTTTCTAAGAATTTGTTTGTAGCTTCATCTAAAGTTTCCCCCAATATTAAGGCTTTTGGCATGTTATAGTTTTCCCCTAAATGCTCTAAGGAAACAGCCAATGCTAAAAATTCACCTAAAGAATCCCATCTCAAATGACCTTCTTTAACAAATTGTTGCACATGTTTGGGTGCAGAGCCACCAGCGCCGGTTTCAAATAAACCGCCACCGTCCATCAAAGGAACAATGGATAACATTTTTGAACTTGTACCTAATTCTAAAATTGGAAAAAGGTCCGTTAAATAGTCACGCAAAATATTTCCTGTTACAGAAATTGTATCTAAACCTCTTTTAACCCTGTCTAAAGTATAAAGAGTAGCTTTTTCTGGTGTCATTATCTGAATATCTAATCCGGCTGTATCTAAATTTGGTAAATAGGTATTTATTTTTTTTATGATTTGCGCATCATGTGCTCTATTTTTGTCTAACCAAAATATCGCAGGAACATTTGTTGCTCTAGCTCTGTTTACTGCTAGTTTAATCCAATCTTGAATAGGTGCATCTTTTGCCTGACACATTCTCCAAATATCTCCTTTCTCTACTGTGCTTTCCAATAATATGTTTCCTGAAGCGTCTATAACTTGAACAACCCCGTTTGCTTGTATTTCAAAGGTTTTATCATGAGAACCATATTCTTCTGCTTTTTGGGCCATTAAACCTACGTTGGGAACCGTTCCCATCGTTGTTGGGTCGAAGGCGCCATGTTTTTTGCAAAAATCAATGGTTGCAGAATAGATACTGGCATAAGTACTGTCGGGAATCACCGCTTTTACATCTTGTAATTTACCGTCAGCATTCCACATTTGACCAGAAGTACGAATCATTGCAGGCATTGAAGCGTCAATAATTACATCACTAGGAACATGAAGATTGGTGATGCCTTTATCGGAATCTACCATGGCGATTGCAGGACCATTTTCTAAACAAGATTTGATATCCGCTTCAATTGCCGATTTTTGAGCTTCAGGCAAGCCTTGAATTTTACTGATCAAATCTCCAAAACCATTATTTACATCAACACCAAGTTCTTTAATAACAGCACTGTGTTTTTCAAAAACATCTTTAAAGAAAGCCGTTACCGCATGACCAAAAATAATTGGGTCAGAAATTTTCATCATCGTTGCTTTCATGTGTAATGAAAACAATACATTTTTTTCTTTGGCATCTTTGATTTGTTCTTCCAGGAATTTTATCAAAGCTTTTCTACTCATAAAAGTAGCGTCAATAATTTCACCTGGCAATAATGCCGTTTTTTCTTTTAAAACTGTTACAGACCCATTTTGATCGATAAATTGAATTTTTACATCTCCGGCTTCAGCAACAGTGATGGATTTTTCATTGGAGAAAAAATCACCATCTTTCATAGTGGACACATGTGTTTTTGAATCTGCTGACCAAGCGCCCATAGAATGCGGGTTCTTTTTGGCATAATTTTTCACAGCTTTTGGAGCTCTGCGATCGGAATTTCCTTCACGCAATACCGGATTCACAGCCGAGCCTTTCGCTTTATTGTATCTTAGTTGGATGTCTTTTTCTTCAGCTATTTTAATTTCATTAGGATAGTTTGGAATTGCGTAACCCAATGACTGCAGTTCCTTAATGGCTGCTATTAATTGTGGTTCTGAAGCAGAAATATTTGGTAATTTTATAATGTTAGCCTCTGGAGATTTCACTAATTTTCCCAACTCGGTCAAAGTATCCGGAACACGTTGTTCAGGTGTTAAATATTCTGGGAATAAAGCTAAAATTCTGCTTGCTAAGGAAATGTCTTTGGTTTCGACTTCAATACCTGCCGGTTTTGTGAAAGCTTCAACTATTGGTAAAAATGAATAGGTTGCCAAAGCAGGCGCTTCATCGGTTTTGGTATAAATTATTTTAGGTGTTTTACTCATAATTTTTTGTGATTTAAAAACTATAATTATCAATATTGCTAGAAATTATAGCAGGGTAAATTAATTTCGTTTAACGTTGTGCAAATATAGGGAATATTGAAGAAAAAATCGCCCTCGAAAACGTTATAAATAAGGGTATTATTTTAATTTTAATTTAAAAAACGGATGTAAATTTTGCATAAATTGCAATGGAAGAAAAACAAAAGCCATAATAGTGATTGCTCAGTATTATGGCTATTTGCTGAAACACTTTTTTTAATAAGTTATCAGTTAAATATTTAGTCGTTATTGTTATTCTCGTTAAAGAATAACCTACAATTAAATTGATTACTGCAACTTGTTTTCTTACAAATCAAGTTCTTATTAAATTAGACGTTTCTTTTAAAACAGTGTCTAAAACTTTGTTGCAATTCCTAAAAATTACTCATTTTAAGATGCTGTTTTAAAAAGTGCTTTTAAAACCATGTTCCATTTATTCATGCTAAATACTTGGGCACATTACTTGTTAAAGCGCGGTTTTAAAAACTATGTTCAAGAACATAAAGAATTTCACATCGAGGATTTTTGGTTCAACTTTAAAATTTTCATTCTAAAGTTTATGTATAGCCCTCTGCTAATTCCTTTTGTAAAATAAATACCTAAAATTCAATTTTCCAAATTTATAACCCTTTTGTTTTCAACAAGATATGAACCTGGGTTATCAACAAATGTTAATAACCAAAAAACCCGTTTTGAAATTTCAAAACGGGTTTTTATATTTTTTAAGGAAAGTTGACTAACGTCTTTTTTCTTTAATTCTTGCTTTCTTACCTGTTAAACCTCTAAAGTAGAAAATACGTGCTCTACGTACGCTACCTTGTTTGTTAACTTCAATTTTTTCAATTGCCGGTAAGTTAACTGGAAAAATACGTTCTACACCAACTGTTCCTGACATTTTTCTGATGGTAAATGTTTCGGAAGCACCTGCGCCTCTACGTTGAATTACAGTACCTCTAAAGTGTTGGGTACGTTTTTTTTCACCTTCTCTAATTTCATAGTATACAGTGATGGTATCTCCTGCCTGAAATTCTGGCAACTCATTTACAGTTACAAATTTGTCTTGTACAAATTTTAATAAATCTTCCATTGTTAATTTTTTAATGGGTTTTTCAATGACCAACATTCACGATTTTCGTCAGAGGTTAATTTTGAGTGTGCAAATTTAATAAAAAAGATTAATCTTCCAACAAATCCGGTCTTATTTTTTTTGTTCTTTCCATTGCTTGTTCATTTCGCCATTCTTCTATTTT
>JAGXIN010000046.1 GCA_024635575.1 Flavobacteriia bacterium | reverse complement strand
TTAATGGGAATGGAACCTACGAGTCTTTCCCGTATTTTAAAAAGTATGGAAGATAAAGGACTTGTTTACAGAGAAAAAAACCCTGTGGATGGAAGAGGAATTCTGATAAAAATTACAGAGTTTGGAATCGAAAAACGAAATATCTCTAAGGAACATGTTTTTAAATTTAATGAAACTGTCAGAAAGCATATTTCTGAAGAAAAAATAAATCACTTTTTTGAAATTACGGAAACTATAAATAATTTGATTAGCAATAAAATTATTTTTGAAAATAATTCGACTAAATAAAAAACAATAACATTGAAATGAGCATAAAGAAAACTACAAATAAACAGTAATGCTAATTTGAGAATTCCACATAACCATTAAAACCAATAATTATTTACTTATGAAAAGACCAATAAAAAAAGTAGCTGTAATCGGATCCGGAATTATGGGATCGGGAATTGCTTGTCATTTTGCAAACATTGGTGTAGAAGTTTTGTTGCTAGACATCATTCCTCGTGAATTAAATGAAGCAGAAAAAGCAAAAGGACTTACACTTGAAGATAAAATTGTTCGCAACAGAATTGTAAATGGGAGTTTAAGCGCTGCTTTAAAATCTAAACCCTCCCCTATTTACAAACTGGAATTTGCAGACAGAATTTCTACAGGAAATTTAGAAGATGATTTGCATAAAATTAAAGAGGTAGATTGGATTATAGAAGTTGTTATTGAACGGTTGGATATTAAACAGCAGGTTTTTGAAAAAATTGAAAAGTTTAGAAAACCTGGTACGTTAATTACCTCAAATACTTCAGGGATTCCAATAAAATTTATGAATGAAGGAAGAAGTGAAGATTTTAAAGAGCACTTTGCTGTAACTCATTTTTTCAATCCGCCACGTTATTTAAAACTTTTTGAAGTTGTTCCCGGTCCGGACTGTAAACAAGAAGTTGTGGATTTTTTAATGATGTACGGTGAAAAATTCTTAGGTAAAACTTCAGTTTTGGCAAAAGATACGCCTGCATTTATTGGCAACAGGGTTGGTATTTTCGGAATTATGAGTTTATTCCATCAAGTAAAAGAATTGGGATTGACTATTGAAGAAGTTGATAAATTAACAGGTCCCGTTATTGGTCGGCCAAAATCTGCAACTTTTAGAACCGTTGACGTGGTTGGATTGGATACGTTGGTTCATGTAGCAAATGGTATCTATGAAAATTGTCCCAATGATGAAGCCCACGAGTTGTTTAAACTTCCTGATTTTATCGATACCATGATGAAAAATAAATGGTTGGGAAGCAAAACCAAACAGGGATTTTATAAAATGGTTATTGAAAATGGCAAAAAAAATATTCTTTCGCTAGATTTAGATACCTTAGAATATCGCCCAAATAAAAAAGCAAATTTTGCGACACTTGAGCTTACAAAAACTATTGATCATGTGATTGACCGGTTTAAGGTGCTTGTTAAGGGAAAAGACAAAGCAGGTGAATTTTACAGAAAGAATTTTGCAGCGATGTTTGGCTATGTACAAAATCGAATTCCTGAAATTTCAGATGAATTATACCGATTGGATGATGCCATGAAAGCAGGTTTTGGATGGGAACATGGTCCTTTTGAAATTTGGGATGCCATTGGTGTTGAAGCTGGAATTGAATTGATGAAAGCCGAAAACATACCTGTTGCAAAATGGGTTACTGAAATGCTTGAAAGCGGAAATAAGAACTTTTACACCGTAAAAGACGGTGCTAAATATTACTATTCTATTCCGTCCAAAAAACAAGAAAAAATTCCTGGGCAAGATAATTTTATCATTCTTAATAATATAAGAGAATCCAAAACAATTTGGTCAAACCCAGGCGCTTCCATACAACATTTGGGAGATGGCGTTTTAAATGTCGAATTCCATTCAAAAATGAACACCTTGGGTGGTGAGGTTTTGCAGGCCATAAATAAAGGAATTGATTTGGCCGAAACAGAATATGATGCAGTCATATTGGGAAACCAAGGAGCCAATTTTTCAGTAGGAGCTAATTTAGGAATGGTTTTTATGATGGCTGTTGAACAAGAATATGATGAGCTTAACTACTCCGTAAAATATTTTCAGGATACTGTAATGCGTTTGCGTTACTCTTCTTGTCCAACCATTATTGCACCACATGGATTAACTTTTGGAGGTGCTTGTGAAATGAGCATGCATGCCGATAAAGTGATTGCCGCTGCTGAAACTTATATTGGTTTGGTTGAATTTGGCGTAGGAATAATTCCTGGAGGCGCCGGTTCAAAAGAAATGGCTTTAAGAGCTTCGGAAGGCGTGTTAAAGGATGATGTGAAACTGAATAAACTTCGCGATTACTTTATTAATGTCGCTATGGCAAAAGTAGCAACTTCGGCTTATGAAGCTTATGATTTAGGGTTCTTTAAAGAATATAAAGACATTGTTGTTGTTAATAGAGATCGTCAAATTGCAACAGCCAAACGTTATGCCATTCAACTATTGGAAGATGGTTACACACAACCTATTCCTAAAAAAGCATTGGTATACGGACAACAGGCATTGGGAATGTTTTTAGTGGGAACTGATAGTTTGGAAAAAGGACATTATGCCTCTGAACATGATAAAAAAATAGCCAATAAACTGGGTTATGTGATGGCAGGCGGAAATTTATCTGAACCAACTTATGTTTCAGAACAATATTTATTAGATCTAGAACGTGAAGCATTTATGAGTTTATGCACTGAGCGCAAAACTTTAGAGCGAATTGAACACATGATAAAAACCGGAAAACCATTAAGAAACTAAAAAGATGAAAACAGCATATATAGTAGAAGGATACAGAACAGCAGTAGGAAAAGCGCCAAAAGGAGTTTTTAGGTTTAAACGACCTGATGAACTTGCTGCGGAAACAATTGAACATTTATTGAAGGATTTTCCACAACTGGATAAAAAAAGAATTGATGATGTAATGGTTGGAAATGCCATGCCAGAAGCCGAGCAAGGTTTGAATATTGGACGTTTAATTTCATTAATCGGATTAAAAATTGATGATGTTCCTGGTATGACCGTAAACCGCTTTTGCGCTTCAGGATTGGAAACAGTGAGCATCGCAGTTGCCAAAATACAATCCGGAATGGCAGATTGCATTATTGCGGGAGGTGTAGAAAGCATGAGTTACATTCCAATGGGCGGTTATCGTCCGACTCCCAACTACAAGGTTTCAAAAGAAGGTCACGAAGATTATTATTGGGGAATGGGTTTAACAGCGGAAGCTGTGGCAAAACAATTCAACGTTTCCCGTGAAGACCAGGATGCATTTGCTTATCAATCACATATGAAAGCTTTAAAAGCGCAGGATGAGGGCAAATTTACCGGCATTGTTCCCATCAATATTGAAGAAGTATATGTTGACGAGAACGGCAAAAAACAAGTCAAAAATTATTTGGTTTCTAAAGATGAAGGTCCGCGAAAAGGAACATCCTTAGAAGCTTTGTCAAAATTACGTCCGGTATTTGCTGCTGACGGAACCGTAACTGCGGGAAATTCATCACAAATGAGTGATGGTGCCGCATTTTTATTGGTGATGAGCGAAGAAATGGTTAAAGAATTAAATATTGAACCCATAGCCAGAATGGTTTCTTATGCAGCCGTTGGTGTTGAGCCACGAATTATGGGAATTGGGCCGGTAAAAGCGATTCCAAAAGCATTGAAACAAGCTAACTTAACATTAAAAGACATTGATTTAATTGAACTGAATGAAGCTTTTGCTTCTCAATCTCTGGCAGTATTGCGTGAGCTAGACATCAATAAAGACATTGTAAATGTGAATGGAGGTGCTATTGCTTTGGGTCATCCGCTGGGTTGTACGGGAGCCAAACTTTCTGTGCAGTTGTTCAATGAAATGCGTAGAAGAAAAAGCAAATACGGCATCGTGACGATGTGTGTTGGAGCTGGTCAGGGCGCAGCAGGGATTTACGAATTATTAAAATAAACCAATAGGGCTTTTTATCACAGCCAATTAATTAAACTCAAACATCAATTTAAAAAATGGGAACAATAAAAGGAGGAGAATTTCTAATAAAAGAAATTAAATCAGAAGATATTTTTGTATCAGAAGAATTCAACGAAGAACAAAAAATGATGAAGGATGCGGTTATAGAATTTATAGACCGCGAAGTATGGCCACAAAGAGAACGCTTTGAGAAAAAAGATTATGCATTTACAGAAGAAATAATGCGCAAAGCTGGAGAAATGGGATTTTTGGGTGTTTCCATTCCTGAAGAATATGGAGGAATTGGGATGGGTTTTGTATCAACAATGTTGGTAACTGACTATATTTCATCTGCAACAGGGTCTTTGGCAACAGCTTTTGGAGCACACACAGGTATTGGGACTATGCCAATTTACTTGTATGGAACTGAAGAACAAAAACAAAAATACTTGCCGTCTTTAACATCTGGCGAAAAATTTGGAGCCTACTGCTTAACAGAGCCTGGAGCCGGAAGTGACGCCAATTCAGGAAAAACAACGGCCCAACTAACTGAAGACGGAAAACACTATAAAATGAACGGGCAAAAAATGTGGATTTCCAACGCAGGATTTGCTGAAATTTTTATCGTTTTTGGACGTATTGAAAACGATAAAAACATCACTGCTTTTATATTGGAATTTGACAAAAATAACCCGAATGGAGTTACTTTGGGCGCAGAAGAAAATAAACTTGGAATTACATCATCATCAACCCGTCAAGTATTTTTTACTGACACGCTGATTCCAGTTGAAAACATGTTGGCCGGAAGAGGAGAAGGATTTAAAATAGCATTAAATTCTTTAAATGTTGGCCGCATCAAATTAGGCGCTGCTTGTACAGATGCGAGCCGCAGAATAATTACTGAATCCGTAAAATATGGAAATGAGCGCATTCAATTTAAAACGGCTATTTCAAATTTTGGGGCTATTCAGAAAAAATATGCCGAAATGTGCACCAAAACTTTTACATTGGATGCAGGAAGTTACAGGGCAGCAAAAGATATTCAAAATATGATTGATTCGCTTTTGGCTGATGGAAAATCACATCAGGATGCTGAATTAACAGCATTTAGCGAATATGCCATTGAATGTGCAATACTTAAAGTTTTTGGCTCAGAAGTATCACAATTTGTTTCTGATGAAGGCATTCAAATTTACGGCGGAATGGGATTCTCTAAAGACACCCCAATGGAAAGTGCCTGGAGAGACGCACGTATCACAAGAATTTATGAAGGAACAAACGAAATTAACCGATTGTTAACTGTTGGAATGTTGCTTAAAAAAGCGATGAAAGGTGAAATTGATTTGATGACGCCAGCCATGGAAGTAGGCAATAGTTTAATGGGAATCCCTTCATTTGACACTCCAGATTTTTCTGTTTTATTTTCAGAAGAAAAAGAATTGATTGCCCGATTAAAAAAAGCTTTTTTGATGGTTTCGGGAAAAGCCGTACAAAAATATGGAATGGATTTAGACAATCATCAACAGTTGGTTTTGGCCGCTGCTGAAGTAATGATTGAAATTTACATGGCAGAATCGGCGATATTAAAAGCTGAAAAAGTAGTAAGTTTAACTTCCGAAAAAGAAGCGAAAATTCAAATTGCCTTGGCACAATTAAACTTATACAATGCCGTAGATAAAATAAATAATTTCGGCAAAGAAGCGATTTTATACTTTTCTGAAGGTGACGAACAACGCGTGATGCTTATGGGCTTAAAACGTTTTACCAAATACGTTAATAATCCAAATCCTATTGCTTTGCGAAAACTAATTGCTGAAAAACTAATTGCTGAAAACAAATATTGCTTTTAGGGCTTAATGTTTAACAAAATACCAGTAAAAAGCTGCAACAAAAATGTTGCGGCTTTTTTTCTGAAATTCATTGAAAATAAGCTATTTTTTTGTAATTTTATACTTAATCCCAATACATTTACGACCTCAATCGTTTAATTATTAAAATAATAATTATGAAAAATAACATTGGAATTTGGATAGACACTCACAAAGCTGTGGTTATTAGATTTTCAAATGGTGAACACACTGTAAAAACAATTGAATCTCATATTGATACAAAAGTGCGAACACCGGAAGAATCAAAAAAGTACGGAAGATTTGGAGGGCACTATCTTACCTATAAAAAAAATTGGGAGAATGAAAAATTAGAGCAAACCAACCTGTTTCTTAAAATATTATTGAAAGAAATTGAAGATTGTGATGCAGTTGTACTTTTTGGCCCTTCAATCATGAAAACCATTTTTGAAAAGGAAATTAAAAACGATTTAACACTAATTGGTAAACTTGCGGGAGTTTTTGATACAAATTCAATGACCGAAAATCAAATGGTGGCTTGGGTTAAAGATTTTTTTTAAGCTTTAATAATTTTAAAACCTGCTAATGGTATAATTTTAGCAGAAGTAATTCCTGCAACAAAACTTTAGTGATTGTCTAATTTATTAACATTTTCCAGTTTTTAGCTTTATTATATTATAATGGATGTTTGAAAATCTGGAATTTATAAACCTTATTATATGCAAATTAAACCAATTTTAATTTCAATTTCATTACTGATCTCATTTCATACTTGGGCTCAAAAACCAGCTAC
>JAGXIN010000169.1 GCA_024635575.1 Flavobacteriia bacterium | reverse complement strand
ACAGTTGCGAATAGATAATACAAGCCTAAATTTTCATCAGCAGCCCCCATTGCATTGCCTTCTGCCACCAATGAAACCATGACAACAGCTAAAGCGCCTGTTGCCCCCGAAATCATTCCGGGTCTTCCTCCAAAAATAGCCGTTATCAATCCAACTATAAAAGCAGCATATAATCCAACTAATGGGTCAACGCCTGCCACAAAAGCAAATGCAATAGCTTCAGGGACTAGCGCCAAAGCCACAGTCATTCCCGAAAAAATATCATTTCTAACATTTGATACACGCTTTCTAATAAATTCAGTCATAGGTAAATAATTTCAAAAAGCGGCAAAGATAAGATAATTATTTATAAGAGGGATATGATGTTAACTAGCTATAAAACAGTATTTTAATGTTTTCGTAAGTGTTATTGAGCGCTTCATCTATTGCGCCTTCATTTTTGAAAACAACTTTTTCGATTCCTTCTTCTAGTTGTGGAGTTAATTCTCCAGCGTAGTCTGAATACATTAAAAACCAATAAGTAGTTTTCAAAATAATTTTGCCTTTCTCTTTATAAATATGATAGGTAGTTTCTAAAGGTTTTACAATTTGAAGATTTGTTATTCCGCATTCTTCTTTAACTTCGCGAACAGCACAATCTGAAATAGTTTCCCCTTTTTCTAACTTTCCTTTAGGCAAATCCCATTTGTTGAAACGGTAAATAAAAAGAACTTCATTATTTGCATTTATGACCTTCCCTCCTGCCGCTTTTAGACTTTTGAAATTTGATTGAAACTGACGCCAACATCCTTCTAAATTTTCACAAAATAATGAGATGCCTTTTAACTTATTCTGAAAAATTTGGGAAACAATTTCACCAACCTGAATATTTTCAAAATTAACCAAGTTAAAATTTGTTGTATTTTTCTTATTATCTGTCAAAATTATTGGACAGTCATTCACAAAAACTTTATACATTTGCGTTATGATTTTGAACAAAGATACTGCAAAAAAAACAGCTGCACTTTTGTTGCAAATAAAAGCAATTAAATTACAGCCAAACGATCCGTTTACTTGGGCTTCAGGATGGAAATCACCTATCTATTGTGACAATAGAACCACCCTTTCTTATCCTGAAATAAGGACTTACATAAAAGAAAATTTAGCCAAAATTATTGAACAAGAATACGGTAAACCCGATGTTATTGCCGGAGTTGCCACAGGAGCAATAGCCATGGGGATTTTAGTGGCCCAGCAATTAAATGTCCCTTTTGTATATGTAAGGCCAGAACCTAAAAGCCATGGCAGAAAAAACCAAGTTGAGGGATATTTGGAAAAAAATAAAAATGTAGTGGTCCTTGAAGATTTGATCAGCACGGGAAAAAGCAGTTTAAATGCTGTTAAAGCACTGCAGGAAGAAGGCGCAAATGTTAAAGGAATGGTGGCCATTTTTTCTTATGGTTTTGATATTGCGAGAGAAAATTTTAAAGAAGCCAATGTTAAATTGCATACTTTAAGCAATTATGATTATTTGCTGGAACAATCTCTCGACAATAATTATATTACAGAAAAAGAGTTAAAAACACTTAAAGAATGGAGAGAAAATCCGAGTGAGTGGAAACAATAAATTAATAATTATGAACTTAGAAAGTAAAAAATCAGTCGTAAATAAATCTCAAAAAGAATTTTTTGAATTTTTAACCAACCTGCAAAATTTTGAAAAATTGATGCCTTCAACTATTGACAAATTTGAAGTTGATGGAGAATCGTTTCTCTTCAGTTTAAAAGGAATGCCGGAGATAAGATTGGTCATCAAAGAAAAAAATGAATTTGATAAAATTGTTTTGAGTGCCGCAAGCAGTAAATTAAATTTTTCTTTAACCGCCTTAATTCAGCCCATTTCAGAAAAAACCTGTGAAGCACAATTACTTTTTACAGGAGATTTTAATCCAATGATGGCAATGATGGTAAAAAGTCCGCTTCAAAAATTTATTGATACCCTGGCTGAAAATTCAGAAAACATATAATTTAAATATTTAATTTCTACGACTTGCAAATTTAATTTCCTTAAAATTAAATTTGCGGGTTTTTTCATTGCCTAATTCAACCAACAATTTACCATCTTCAAAAACATCTACTATTTTTCCTAAAAAAATAGTTCCGTTTATATCTTCAAACATTGCAGGTTTTCCGAATCTATAAAGTGATTCCAAATATAATTTTTTTAATTGTTTAAATTCTTTTCGTTCCACATAACCCATAAAGTTTTGAATTGAAGTTACAATGGTTTCTAAAAGCATATCAGTATCAAAAAATATTCCGGTAACATTTTTTAATGACGTCGCATTTCCTATAACTGCAGGAAACTGTTCCTGGTTAACATTTAGTCCAATACCAATTACTGATTGTCTGATGGTGTTGCCGCTAACAATATTTTCAATTAAAATGCCAGCAAGTTTGTCTTTCTCTGCCAAAATGTCGTTTGGCCATTTAATATATAATGGCGATACAATATACACCCGAAGTGCCTCCAATAACCCTAAAGAGACAGCCATACTTAAATAAAACCGATGCTCAATTTCAAAAGTCGGAAATTTAATTAATATACTAAATGTTAGGTTCTTGGCTTCTTCTGAATGCCATGCCGCACCCATTTGTCCTCTGCCGACAGATTGATACCTTGCAGAGACAACAGTATAATTTTCAACCTCTTTTTCAACAGCAAGTTTCTTCAAGTAAATATTTGTAGATTCAATGGCATCAAGTTTGATTATATTCATTTAAAATAGATTATTTTAGCAAAGATACTTTAAGCACATTATGTTATAAAAAAATAATAACTTTGCACAAAACTAAAAAAAAATTAATGGCAAAAAAAAATAATAACGCAGACGACTTAATTGTAGCAATTTTAAAGGCGATAGATGATGTTAAAGGTGTAAATGTTCAAATTTTAGATTTGAGGGAAATTGACAATACAGTTTGTGATTATTTTATTACATGCACAGGAACTTCAAACACTCACGTAAGTGCCATTTCGGGCATTATCCAAAAACAAGTTAGTAAAGCAACAAAAGAAAAACCTTGGCACGTTGAAGGCGAAGGTGTTGCTGAATGGATTTTATTGGATTACGTAAATATTGTTGTTCACGTATTTCAAAAACATATACGTGAATATTATGATATTGAGCGTTTATGGGGTGATGCAAAAATTACAAAAATTGCTTAAACAAAATTAATTTCACAAATAACTAAAAAAATAAATGACTCAGAATACTAAAAATAAGCCAAATAACAAAGGCATAAAACCCCCAAAGTTTAATTTTTATTGGATTTATGGTGGTATTTTCGTACTTTTTCTTCTTTACCAATTTTTTAGTGCAGGAGATTTATCCTCTAAAAATTTGAGCCAGAATGAATTTCAAACAATTTTGGAAGATAATGATATTTCAAGAATAGACATTGTAAACAAAAATATTGCGAACATTTATATTAAGAAAGAAGCGCAGGATAAGGAAAAACATAAAAAAAATAAAAACTCATTATATGCTGGTGATTCACCAATGTATTCTTACTCCTTTGGTGATTTACAAAATTTTGAAAAAGAATTAAGTGAAGAAAAAGAAGCAAAACAATTGGATTTTGATGTGAAAAACATTGAAAGAACCAACTTTTTTGAACAAATTTTAATGTACTTACCTTTCATATTTTTAATTGGTTTGTGGATCTACTTTATGAAAAGAATGTCTGGAGGTGGCGCCGGAGGAGGTGGTGGACAAATTTTTAGCATTGGAAAATCCAAAGCAAAATTATTTGACCAAGATCAAAAAGTAAAAACTTCCTTTAAAGATGTAGCCGGATTAGAAGGTGCAAAAGAAGAAATTCAAGAAATCGTAGACTTCTTAAAAAGTCCAGACAAATACACAGCACTTGGCGGAAAAATCCCAAAAGGAGCCTTATTGGTTGGCCCTCCAGGTACAGGTAAAACATTATTGGCTAAAGCGGTTGCAGGTGAAGCGGGCGTTCCGTTTTTCTCGCTTTCAGGGTCAGATTTTGTTGAAATGTTTGTTGGAGTTGGAGCTTCCAGAGTGAGAGATTTATTTAAACAGGCCCAACAAAAAGCACCTTCCATCATTTTTATTGATGAAATTGATGCCGTTGGAAGATCGCGCGGAAAAAACAATATGACAGGAGGTAATGATGAAAGAGAAAATACCTTAAACCAGTTATTGACTGAAATGGATGGTTTTGGAACCGATACTAATGTCATTGTGATTGCAGCCACCAATCGTGCAGATGTATTGGATAAAGCATTACTGAGAGCCGGCCGTTTTGACCGTCAGATTTTTGTAGACCTGCCGAATTTGACAGAACGTGAAGCTATTTTTAAGGTTCATGTTAAGCCCTTAAAACTTCATAAAGATGTTGACATCAAATTTTTGTCACAACAAACACCTGGGTTTTCCGGAGCTGATATCGCAAATTTATGTAATGAAGCTGCTTTAATTGCCGCCAGAAAAAGTAAAAAAGCAGTACATCATCAAGATTTTCTGGATGCAGTTGACAGAATTGTTGGAGGTCTTGAAAAGAAAAATAAGCTTATTTCACCAAGAGAGAAGAAAACAATCGCTTTTCATGAAGCTGGTCATGCAACTGCCAGTTGGATGTTAGAGCATGCAGCGCCACTTGTAAAAGTAACCATTGTACCAAGAGGGCAATCCTTAGGAGCAGCATGGTACTTACCAGAAGAACGTCAAATTGTGCAAACAGAACAAATGATGGATGAGATGTGTGCAACACTTGCAGGAAGAGCTGCAGAAAAATTAATATTCGACAGAATATCAACAGGCGCCTTAAACGACCTTGAAAAAGTGACCAGACAAGCAAGAGCAATGGTGACTATTTATGGTTTGAACGATAAAATTGGGAATATCACATACTATGATTCCTCCGGGCAATCCGATTACAATTTTGCCAAACCTTATAGTGAAGATACTGCACAAATTATCGATAAAGAAATTTCGAAACTAATTGAGGAACAATACCAAAGAGCTGTTCAAATATTAAGTGAAAATAAAGACAAACTAACTACTTTGGCTGAATTGCTATTGGAAAAAGAAGTTATCTTCAAAAAAGATTTAGAAGTTATTTTTGGAAAAAGAGCTTTTGAAAATGAGTATGCACAATTGGTGACTGAAGATATTGATGAAGAAGCTAAACCTGAAACAAAAAACGAAAATTCATTAGAAACACCAGAGTAAATTGCAAACTTTTTTCTAATTTTGGATTTATTCAATATAAATAATGAGTTTTTTTAAGAAATTATTTAATATCCCAGAACAAAAAGAGTCTGAAGAGGAATCTTTAGACTTTCAAGACTTGCCAATTGATCAGATTTTTGTTAAAAATTTCATCAAAAATAAAGGCAAGTTTTTGTATTGTACAACTTTAGTAGAAGTAACACAGAATATATCCAAAATAATTGAGGAGAATTCTTGGAAAACAATAAGTTGTAACGATAACGATTTGCTTAAACTTTTAAAAGCAATTAAAATTGAAACTACAGAAAAATTCGATAGCAAATTGCCTTTTTTTTTAAGTTGTGAGCATCTTATTGCTGAAAATGGGAGTATTTTATTTTCTTCAAATCAACTTAAGGAGCATAAAATTTCTGAATTGTCTGAAAACTTTATTGTTTATGCCACAACCAGTCAATTGGTAAATACAAAAGGGGAAAGCTTAACCGGTATTAAATCACGTTATCAGGGAAATATTCCCAGTAATATTAGTGCAGTTAATAATTTTAATACTGACGCTATTGAAGAAGATTTTATGAGTTATGGCAATACCAATTCAAAAAACTTATATTTGCTTTTGTTTGAAGATCTATAAACTATGAAACTAATTTATAAACGTATTTTATCAGGTCTTATTTTTGTAAGTGTATTAATATTTTGCATTTTATTCAGTAAGATAACATTCATTTTAATTTTTTTTATTTCCATGCTATTTTGTCTGTATGAATTTAAAAAAATGATTCAGTTAAGAAGTATATTCCCATATATTATCGGAACCCTTCTATTTATTTTTGGAAATATCCTAAACGTAGATGATGTGCCTGCCAGAATTATATTTGAATATGTGGGTGTGGCACTATTTTTAACCCTTTTTATCACTTTTGCCTCTATTTTATTTGCAAAAAAAGAAGAAGTTGTTAGTCATTTAGGCAAGATTTTTCTCGTCATAATATACATCGTAGTTCCGTTCACTTTAATAGTGCAAATACCATTTTTAAATGGATCTTTTCATTATATAAACACCACCATTTTAGGCGTATTTATCTTAATTTGGACGAATGATACTTTTGCCTTTTTAGTAGGCAAAAATATTGGTAAACATAAATTATTGGAACGTATTTCTCCAAATAAAACAATTGAGGGTTTTATAGGCGGTATGGTTTTTACTTTTATGGTCAGTTTTATTTTAGCGAGTCAATTTACCTCTCTTACACTTAAACAATGGCTCGTAATTGCAGGGATTGTAAGCATATTTGGGGTTTTGGGCGACTTAATAGAATCTATGTTTAAAAGACAGGCAGGTGTTAAAGACAGCAGCAATCTTATTCCTGGACACGGCGGATTTTTAGACAGATTTGACAGTGTAATTTTCGCAGCTCCTTTTATATTTATTTATTTACAATTAGTTCAATAATTATGTTCCATAAAGAAGGTTTTAAAATAATAATCATTGCCACATTTATTGTAGGTTTGGGAATTCTCGCAATTGATTATTTAGTTGAATTAATTTGGTTAAACAAACTATTGTCGCTTTTATTGCTTGGTTTTTATGTGTTGATATTACAATTTTTCAGAAACCCAAAAAAACACACAATTATAAATGATACCCATATTATAGCTCCTGTTGATGGCAAAGTTGTTGTGATAGAAGAAGTATTTGAAAAAGAATATTTTAAAGAAAAAAGGATACAGGTTTCCATATTTATGTCACCGGTAAATGTTCATGTAACAAGATATCCAATTGGAGGAGAAGTTATTTACAGTAAATACCATCCCGGTAAATATTTGGTTGCTTGGCATCCAAAGTCATCTGAGGACAATGAAAGAACCACCGTTGTTATCTCCAATAAATTTGCCGGTGAAATATTGTATCGACAAGTTGCAGGGGCGTTGGCCAGGCGAATTGTGAACTACGCAGAGCCACATATGCAAGTTATTCAAGGCAGTGATGCAGGATTTATAAAATTTGGCTCAAGAGTTGATGTTTTTTTACCTTTAAATGCTATTGTTAAAGTAAATTTGAACGATAAAGTTAAAGGCGGCGAACAAATAATTGCTACAATTTAATTTTTTTTTAAATCTAAGTTATGGCAAAAAAACTAGAAATAGAATTTGAGAGAGCTTACAAAATTTCATCCACTACTACCTTAAAACTTCCACCTGATGTGATGTTGCAATTGTATGCCTATTACAAGCAGGCAACCAAAGGAACTAATTATGGACAACCTTCAGGAAACGTAGAGTTAAGAAATGCTTTTAAATTAAATGCCTGGTTTCAATTAAATCAAATTTCTGAAGATGAGGCAAAAAAAGAATATATTAACCTGGTGAATAAATATTTAAAAAAAAACTAACTATTATGAAAAAAATTTATGTATTGCCGTTATTCCTTTTAGCGATGACACTTTTTAACTCTTGTAAAGAAAAAGTAAAAACTGAAGCTACACCAACTGAAAAAACTTACTCTGTGATGGCAGATTCAATTACAATTAATTGGACCGCCTACAAAACAACAGCAAAAGTTCCTGTTAAAGGACAATTCTCAAAAGTATCGATTGAAAATGCCAAAAAAGATACAACAGCATTAGGGGCATTAAACGGCTTAAGTTTTAAAATACCGATAAATAGCTTGATGACAAAAGACACCATTAGAGACGCAAAAGTAAAAAAATACTTTTTTGGTTCTATGAAAAATTCCAGCACAATTACTGGGACAGTGCATATAAATAAAGAAAACGGCAACACGGTTGATATTTCAATGAATGGCATCACAAGAGAACTACCAATAGCTTATATTGTAACAGATAATGTAGTTACAATAGTAGGAAACATGGAATTAGACAATTGGCAAGCTAAGGCAGCTTTAGAAGCTTTAAATGTAGTATGTAAAGATTTACATACCGGTGATGATGGTATTTCAAAAACGTGGAGCGATGTTAAAATAGAAGTTGTTGCCCTTTTAAAATATGAATAAACTAATATGAAGGTTCTAAACCTTTATCAAAAAAAAAGCCTGCAATTGCAGGCTTTTTTTTAATAATCCAATTGTCTTAAATAGTCTAATTTAGATTTCCAAATTTCTAATTTTTCTATATAAACATTGATCTGATTCCTTACATTTTGAACTAAAGGATTGTCTTCAGAAACATTGGAAATAAATCCGATATTATTTTCTAATTGTAGTATTTCTTTAGAAGTTTCGTCAATTTTTCTCCTGACAAAAAGCTGTTCAGAATCTAATTTTCTATAATTCTTCTGCTCTATATAACTATTCACTAAGTTTTCGAACTTAATCATTTCAACATCTTGCTTATCAATAGTGTTTTCTTCAACAATTTTATCCAATAATTTATTGAACTTAACTTCAATATGCTTCATTTCATGAGGTACTCTTCCCAAATCACGCCATTTTTTGACATATTCTTTAAGCACATTTATGGTAATTTCCTTTTTGTTTTCAATGGCTTTCTTAATCTCAGCTAGAAGTTCTTTCTTTTTGTTAAATACATCAAGCTCCAATTTAGAACCGGCATCTTGTTGTTGGTGATATCGGTCAAAATAATGATTGCATGCATCTTTAAATTCTTTCCACAATTTATCAGAATATTTTTGGGGAACATGGCCAATTTTCTTCCAGTCTGTTTGTATTTTCTTCATTATATCAGTGGCAGTATCCCAATCTTCACTGTCTTTTATGGCTACCGCCTGCTCAATAAGCAATTTCTTTTTATTTAAATTATCTAGGTGTTCGTGTTTAACAAGTTTGAAATAATTATTTTTTTCAACATTATATTTTCGAGTTGCCTCTTTATATTTCGCCCAAATAAAATCGCTTTTTTCTCTTGGTACCTGTTTAATTTCAGAAAACTTATTACGTAAAACTTCCATTTCCTTGATACTTTTTTGCCAATCGTTTCGAGTTAAATTTTTCGAAGTATCAATCGCTTCTATTTCTGCAATAACAGCTAATTTTTTTTCAACATTGCCTTCATATTTAGATTTCAGGTCCTTGAAAAAATCATGGCGTTTATCGTGCACTTTTCTGGTTGCTTCACTAAATCTATCCCAAACTTGATCTCTTTGATCGCTTGCTATTGGTCCAATGTCTTCTTTCCAAAGTTTATGTAAAACCTGAAGTTCTTTAAAAGCGGCATTTACATCATCTGAATCCGCCAACTCTTCAGCTCTTGAAACAAGTTTAAGTTTTTCTTCTAAATTATGTTTAAAATCGAGGTCACGCAAATCATTGCTTAAATGCAACAAATCATAAAACCGCTCCACATGGTGTTGGTACGTTTTCCAAGTATCGTTGTATTTAACCCTGGGAATAAGTCCTATTTTAACCCATCTGGTTTGTATGTCCTTAAACATTTTATACATGGTAGCGCCTTCTGCGTTATCAATTAAATGTTTAAGCTCTTCAATTAAACCGAGTTTTGCTTGTAAATTATCGTTCAATTGTTTTTCCTGACTGGCATAAAACTCATTTCTTTTGATTTTAAAATCGTAAAGAATACTGTTATAAGTCGATTTTAATGGACTATTATGCTGAAAGTCAACAATATCACCTCCAAGTTCCACAAATTTTTCTTTTTCAACTTTTAATACTTCCCCGTATTTAACATGAAAAGCCTGTTTAATGGCATTAACGTTATTTGTAATACTTTGAACTGCATTTTCTTTAACAAGTTTACTCAACTCAGTCACTAAATCTTCCAAACTGAAGTCAGCATAATCAAGCATTTCAATTGTTGAATGCTTAATATTTTCTGAAGTTTCAGCAATTTCGCTATCCATTTCATCAACAGCTTTACTGGCTGTTTTTATTTTTTCAGGCTTTAATTCTTTTTGAATGTCTTCCTTAATTTCAGAAACTTGCGGAGTTGCATTACTTTCAGTAATTTCAATATTCACTTCATCGACAGGCTTGCTGGCTGATGTCTTTTTTTTCGGCTTTAATTCTTCTTGAGTACTTTCCTTAATTTCGGAAACTTGCGAAGCTGCATCACTTTCAGCGATTTCAACATTCACTTCATCAACAGGTTTGCTAACTGAAATCTCTTTTTCCTGACTTAATTCTTTTTGTGCTTCTTCCTGAATTTCGGAATCTTGTGGAGTTGTATTACTTTCTTCGACTGGTAATTTGTTGTCTTGGTCTAACATATAAAAATGTTTAAGGTTCGTTTAATTATATTCATTAATAATTTTAAAAATAGCCTTTTAAAAAAAAACCACTTCTTAAAGAGATGTGAATTTTCAACAAAAGTTGCGTAAATTTAGGGAATTCTTTTTACGAATTCCATATTTCCCAGGACTTTTCTGCTTGTAATTCAAGCATATCCAATCCGTTTTTAATACTCGCTCCATGTTTATTCCCTTCCTGTAAAAATTTAGTTTCTGCAGGATTATAAATCAAATCATATAGCAAGTGCTTATTGGACAAATATTGATAAGGAATCGCGGGGGCATCATCTATATTTGGATGCGTTCCAATAGGAGTGCAATTAACAATTATTGAATATTCATTCATAATTTCCGCATCTAGCATCTCGTAGGTCAACATATTTTCAATCTCCCTTCTTGAAACAAATTTATAGGTAATATTTAATTTATTAAAAACATAAGCAATGGCTTTTGAAGCGCCTCCTGTGCCTAAGATTAAGGCCTTATTATGATGGTTTTTCAGCAAAGGTTCAATCGACTTTTGAAAACCATAGACATCGGTGTTGTACCCAATCAGTTTATTGTCATCAGTTATTTTAATGGTGTTCACAGCACCAATTTTTTGCGCCTCACTTTCAACTTCATCTAAATATTTTATGATAGCTTCTTTATAGGGAATGGTAACATTCAATCCCCTAAATTCATCTTCTCGATGGTATAATAAAAAAGGAAATTCCTCAATTTCAGGGATGTCGAAATTGTAATATTGATAACTATCGTAACCCATTTTTTTAAATTTTTCCAGAAAATATTTTCGAGAAAAAGAATAGGAAATATTTTTTCCTATGATGCCAAATTTAATGCGATTATTCATTTCTATATTCTTTACGTTCAGATCCATATTTATCTATTAAAAAAACTAGAGCAGCACCAAAGAAAATAAAGCCAATGGCAATCCAGGTTTCCTGTAGCGAAAAATCGGGAAAATATCTTTTATAATTTTCAATTACTTTGTCTCCATTAGTATCAAATAACATTTCGCCATTTACAATTTTATAAACCACTCTTTTCCAGGGCCAAACAATACCCAATGAACCTGTTATAAAACCAATAATTATTGCGGTAACTATTTGATGCCATCGCTTTAACACATAGCCTAATATATGTGAAATAATCACCAAACCAAAAGCGGAACCACCAGTAAAAACAGCTATAATTTTAAGATATCTTATCCTTTCCACACTGTCCATAAAACTAAAATCGCCTGTAAAAATTTCGATAAAAGTTTTATACAACATGGTTACAGAATCAACCAGCAATAACACATAATTACCCATTAAAATTAAAATAAAAGATCCCGAAAGTCCGGGTAAGGTCATTCCTGTTACGCCAATTATTCCGCAGAAAAACACAAACCATAAGTTGTCATTTTCTTTGGCCGGACTCATAAAGCTAATGGCTATACCAATTACAATTCCTATAGCCAAAGAAATGACATTGCTTCTCCGCCAATCATTAAAATCTTTTGAAATATAGTAGATTGAACCTATAATCATTCCGAAAAAAGCACTCCAAACATACAGTTCATAATGCCTTAACAAATAATCCAATATTAATGAAACGCTAAAATAACTAAAAACGCTTCCACCCATAACAAGCAAAAGGAAAGTTCCGTTTACATAGTAATAAAAGCTTTTAAACCGTCCGTTATAAAGTAACAAAAAAGCTTTGTAATTTATTTTTCTAAGCGAATAAATTAACTCTTCATAAAAACCCAACACAAAAGAAACCATCCCCCCGGAAACTCCGGGAACTTTATTAGCAGCACCCATAGAAAGTCCTTTGATAAAAAGAAAAAACTTGTCTAAAAAACTGCGGTTTCTTGCCATATATTAATTTTTGTTTGAAATATTGGCTAGCTTTTCCAATAAAATAATTACAGCAAAACCAATTATTGACAAAATGATGGCCATCATGAATTGCGAATCTCCTTCAAAAGAAAAAGGAGAAATACTTTGTTCATTAAAAGGAATCTTAATGCCGTGAGAATTTACACGCCAGGTAAGTGTTTCTTTCCAAGGCCAGATTTTATTTAAAGAGCCCAAAATAAAACCCGTCAATACCGCCAAGGTGTAATTTTTATGATGATCGAATAGCCATCTCAACAACTTCGAAAATGACAATAACCCAACAACTGCACCAATCGCCACAATGCCAATTAATTTAATATTTCTACTGTGGATGGCATCTAAAACAGGCTTGTAAGCTCCTAAAAGCACCAAAATAAATGAGCCGGAAATACCAGGCAAAATCATAGCGCATATCGCCAAGGCACCAGCAATAAAGTAAAACAAAAGAGAGGAGCTTTCAATTGTAGGTTGTAAAGTAGTGATAAAATACGCCGTAAAAGCGCCTATAATCAATAAAATTATGGTGACGGCATTCCATTTTTCGATTTGTTTTCCAACATATAAAATACTCGCCAAGACCAAACCAAAAAAGAAAGACCATACCATAATTGGTTTGTTTTCCAACAACCAAGAAATAAGTTTTGCCAATGAAATAATGCTGATAAAAATACCCGACAAAAGGGCCAACAAAAAATTCCCATTAATAGCTTTCCATGCTGCCTTTATACCCTCCTTTTTCAACAATTTTAAAGTCGAAAAATTAATAGCGCTAATGGATGATAATAACTCTTCATAAATTCCTGAAATAAAAGCTATGGTCCCGCCGGAAACACCAGGGACCACATCTGCAGCACCCATAGCTATTCCCTTTAGTAAAATAATGAGGTAATGACTAAATTTTCTTTGTTGCATTTATCGCTAATGGTTATTAGGCAAATGTAACATTTTATAATGAAACGAGCATTTCAAATTTTGAAACACAAAGAAATGATTAATGGCGAACAGCAGCTGTTACCGCTAAAAAAAATAAAATTAAAACAGATGAAATTTATTTATATTGACTTATTATATCCTTTACTTTTTTAAGTTTATAAACTTCAGGAAATAACGCTGCAATTATGGAATGGTATTCAAAATCTATGGACAAAGCTTCTTTTAAATGGAGGGTTCCTTTTGGGTAATTCTTAAACTTGAAATACAAGCTGGCTAGCCTATATTCAATTTCTGCAAAATCGTGAAAATACAATTTCGCTTTTAACAAATACGTCAATGCATCTTCGTATTCACCTAAAAAACATAATACATCGCTTAAACCAACCCAAATTACAAGATCCAAGTCCTGTAATAAAATACATTGTTGAAAAGCATTAACCGCTTCTTCAAAAAAGTCAAGTTTTAATGAAATTTCAGCGTATTTTCGCCAATATAAGGTGTTTTGATCATCAATTTCAAGCGCTTTATTTACATAAAATAAAGCTTTATCATATTTCTTTCCTTTTATATGCAAATTGGCAATAGCAATCCAGCCCTTATCCAAAAGCGGGTCTTCCTGAACAGCCTTTTTGTAATACATTAAGGCCAATGTTTTTTTCTTTAATTTTTCATAGCATTCCCCTATTCTAAAAAAAACGAATGAGGTTGGATCATCTAATTTTATGGTGATTTTGTAATTTTCTATGGCTTCTTCAAACTTATTTAATTGTTCTAAAGTTTTTGCTTTTTCAAGATAAGCACCCACAAAGTATTCATCAATCAACACAGCATAATCAAATGCACGCAATGCTTCAATATAATTTTCACAAATAAAATATTGGCGACCCAATTGATGCCAGGCAATTTCGCTGTAAGGATCTTTATTGATATAGTTGTTCAGATATTCCGTTGCTTCAAAATGCTTATTTTGCATATCAAAGCAATAAATCACGTTATAAAGAGCGGAATAATCCTCAACATCAGCTTCCAGACACTTTGAAAAATTAGAAAGTGCTTGATCAAAATCATCTAAATACAAGTATTCCATCCCAAGCAAGGAAAAAATATCTGCTTCATCATCCGTATAAGTCAAAGCAATTTTCAATAATGATATTGCCTTTAAATGATTGTCTTTTTTTGAAAAAATATTTGCTTGCTGCACATAAATTTCATCGTTGGCTGGTTCTATCGCCTGCAGCTCTTTTAATAAATCTGAGGCCTTTTCAAGTTTTTCATCAAAAATCAATAATTCAGCCATCAATAATTTTAACATTACAGAATAAGGATGTTGTTTTAATCCCAAATTAATTGCTTTTTTAGCCAATGAATTTTTCCCTGAATCTAAATAATAATGCACGATCTCTTCAAACTCAACAGAATCGAAAAAATAAACACTATTGGTTTTTAGCATTGATTCGAATTTTGACAATGAAATATTATGATCTTTTGGAGTTAAATCCATAGTATGGATATGTGTTTTAGTGCTTCAATAAAAATACGAGAACAAAGGTCTATATTTAAAACAACTTATAAATGTTTTTAACATATTAATTAACAAAATGCGCTATATTTGTATTCCAAACAATGTTTGGTACTGTCATGGGTAAAAAAATACTGCTTAGCTCAAAAGAAATTCACATCATTTTACACCGGTTGGCCTGTCAGCTAATTGAGAATCACACTAATTTTGAAAATACGGTGCTTATTGGAATTCAGCCAAGAGGCAGCTATTTGGCTGATCGACTGGTCTCTATTTTAGAAAATGATTACCATATTCCAAACGTAAAACTAGGTTTGTTGGACATTACTTTTTATCGTGATGATTTTAGACGACGTGACACTCCTTTGCAAGCGAACAAAACCAAAATTAATTTTATTGTTGAGGATAAAAAAGTAGTCTTTATTGATGATGTTCTTTTTTCGGGAAGAAGTATTCGTGCGGCATTAACTGCAATTCAATCTTTTGGAAGACCTTCAGAAATAGAATTATTGGTGTTAATTGACAGAAGATTTAGCCGGCATTTACCTATTCAGCCAGATTACAGCGGAAGTCAGGTAGATGTTTTTAATGAAGAAAAAGTAGCTGTTTATTGGGAAGAAAAAGATGGTAAAGATGCCGTATACATTATAAATAATTAATTTAGACATGAGTCAGTTAAGCGTAAAACACCTTTTAGGAATTAAACACATAAACAAGGATGATATTGATTTAATTTTTAAAACAGCCGACCATTTTAAAGAAGTGATTAACAGGCCAATTAAAAAAGTGCCATCGCTCCGAGATATTACCATTGCCAACCTTTTTTTTGAAAACAGCACAAGAACAAGGCTCTCCTTTGAACTGGCAGAAAAAAGGCTGTCTGCAGATGTAGTCAACTTTTCGGCGAGCCAGTCTTCCGTCACAAAAGGAGAAACCCTTATTGATACCGCCAACAATATTTTATCCATGAAAGTTGATATTATTGTGATGCGACATCCTCATGTTGGCGCCTGTGATTTTTTATCGCAGCATGTAAACGCAAAAATTGTGAATGCCGGTGACGGCACTCATGAACATCCAACACAGGCACTGCTTGACTCCTTCTCCATTCGTGAAAAATTAGGAAGTGTAGCAGGTAAAAAAATTGTGATTGTTGGTGATATTTTGCACTCCCGCGTGGCGCTTTCAAATATTTACGCATTAAAATTACAAGGTGCAGAAATAAAAGTTTGTGGCCCAAAAACCCTTATTCCTAAATATATTGAAAGTTTGGGAGTAAGTGTTGAATTTGACATTAAAAAAGCACTCGAATGGTGTGATGTTGCCAATGTGTTGCGTGTACAAAACGAACGTATGGAAATTAATTATTTCCCTTCAACCAGAGAATATTCACAACTATTTGGCATCAATAAACAACTGCTGGATTCTTTGGGCAAGAAAATTTTAATTATGCACCCAGGCCCAATCAACAGAGGTGTTGAGTTAACAAGTGATGTTGCGGACGCCGACCAATCCATTATCTTAAATCAGGTTGAAAATGGAGTTGCCATTCGCATGGCAGTTATTTATTTATTGGCACAACAAGTTGAACGAAGTTAGTTATGATTGTCACCAAAAATAAAACATACACACTTATAAAACCCACCCAAATTTCAGGGGGCCAGTTCTTTGAGAAATTCAAAGATCGCTACCCTGAATTTATAGGGGAAAATATAATTATTGATTTTTCTAACAAAATTAACATAGAAATTAAAGAAATTTTATTATTTTTGAAACTAAGTGTGAAACAAAGAAAAAATGGTACAAGTTTTGTACTTGTTTGTAATGGCATATCAATTGATGATTTGCCCGACGAATTAAATGTTGTTCCAACATTTAACGAAGCATTAGACATCCTTGAAATGGATGCCATTGAACGAGATTTAGGATTT
>JAGXIN010000168.1 GCA_024635575.1 Flavobacteriia bacterium | reverse complement strand
TCGTAGTTTTGGAATGCCAGGAGGCCTGCAGCAGCATATGTTGGTTTACACAATTGTAATAGCTATTTTACTAACAATCTTCTTTGATTTAAGCAGAATTGCATCCTTGGGTGCCATTTACTATTTGGTCATGGATATTGCTGTTCAATATGGAGTATTTAAACATTTGCGAAAAGATATACAGGCCAACGGCGCTATTGTGATTACAGCCATTGTTTTGGATGTGCTCGTGCTTGGCGGGTTTCTATGGACTAAAGCTTCGTCAGATATTTTAATTGTCATTTTTGCAATTGTATCCATGTTAGTTATTTTTGGTAGTGAAAAATGGTTCCTAAAACAAAACAACATGGATGATTCAAATACCACAAAATAAACCTAACGGAAATGCAAAACAAACACTGGTGAAAATAAGCAAATTACACTGCTGAAAGTTGTATCCACAAGAAATAATAAATTTTTAAGAATCTCAAAATATTAACCCCTAAATTAAAACGTTCAAATTAAAAAGATCTTACTCCTGAAGCAATCACCAGAAAAACTTCAATTGAATGTCACGGAACGAAATTAAAAACACTGATGTCAAAAGAAAAATTACGATCGGAGACCAACTGCCTAAACTGTAACCAAAAGGTTGAGCATCGCTTTTGCCCACATTGCGGTCAGGAAAATACTGAGATTCGTGTAACTTTTCATCATTTGTTTTCTCATTTCTTCAAAAACTTAACCCATTATGACAATTCATTTTGGCGAACAATTGTCTACTTACTCTTCAAACCTGCCGCTGTATCTAAGGCTTATACTTCTGGAAAACGAAAGTCATTTTTAGCACCTATGCGCTTGTATATTTTCACCAGTTTTGCGACCTTTTTTCTAATATCCCTATTCCCTTCTGAAAATACCGAAATCAGCATTACACCTATTAAAAAAAAGACTGAAAATGTTGCCCCGACATTAGACTCATTGCATATTGAAGAGAAAAGTGTTGATGGGCTTACCAAAATTGGTGTAATATCTCAGAAAAGCAATGATACGCTAAAAAAAATATTAAAGAAAACAAACATTGATCCAGATAAAATCACAGATTTTGGCTATAAGGACACCAAACAATTGGATTGGATACAAAAAAATAGTGCAGAAAAAGAAAAATTAGGCAAAACAGAATACTGGTTTCTTAAAAAATGGCTTTCCGTAAAGGAAGAGAATACCAACGAAGAAATTATCGAAAAATTCAGCCAGTCATTTGAACAAAATCTGCCCAAGGTATTGTTCATATATATGCCCATTTTCGCTCTGCTTTTATGGATTTTTCACGATAAAAAAAGATGGTATTTTTATGATCATGGTATTTTTACCCTGCACTTTTTTTCATTCCTGCTTTTGGTGATACTAATACTATTTTTCATCGACAAACTTTTTGCATTATCTGACTGGCCTGTTTTAGGCTGGATTCATCTTTTCATCAAAGTAATTGGTGTTCTTTGGATGTTGTTTTATTTCTTTCCTGCACACCGTCGTTTTTATGGTGAATCCCATATGGTTTCCTTTTTCAAAAGCAGTTTGGTGTATGCCTTTAATGTAATTATTATCATAGTATTGATGGTGTTTTACGGATTGTATACCTATATAAATTTGCACTAAACACCCACCAATATTAACAGCAAGAATGTGTGAATCATATAAACAATCATCAGAATTATGTAATGCCTTCTTTAATTAATGGCTATACCTTTGAAGTGTAAAAATGAATTAACAGGTAAAAATATAAAATCATGAACAAAACAGAAGCAAAAGGAAACTGGAATATTCAGAAAGCCAAATTGAAACAAAAATATGCTGATTTAACTGATGATGACCTCATGTATGATGAAGGCAAGAAAGATGAAATGCTTGGAAAACTTCAGGTAAAACTAGGAATAACCAAAGAAGAATTGGCAAAGTTTATAGAATCGCTTTAATTGATTGCTTTACAACAACTTCAGAAAACTTAAATCTAAATATAGCATAAATAACCTTTATAAAGTTTCTTGTTTATTTGCAAATGGATACTAAAGTCAGTAAATTTAATTGTTAAATGAATATCCTTATGCAAATGATTCACAAAATTTTAGTAGGCATTGATGGAAGTGATTCTGCTCTAAATGCCGCAAACTATGCCATTAAATTGGCAAAAGAGATTGAGGCTGAATTAGAAATTATTTATGTGATCAGGTTTTCCACAGTAAACATTGACGTAGGCGTTTTGCCTGTTAAAATTGAAAAGTATGAAAAAGAAAGGGCCGTGGAATTGGTTGGGAAAATTAAGAAACAACATCCTGAAATAAAAATTAGCGATATAGAACCCATCGGGCTGCCAATTTCTGAAATCAACAAGGCCATTGAAAATTGGAAACCTGATTTATTTATTATAGGCCACCACACACATCATTTTCTTGAACATTTGTATATGGGAAGCATAGAAAAAAAACTACTCAGCAACCTTCAAATACCTTTAGTGATTGTCCCTGAAGATTATAAATGCTAAAATTTAAATTAACTCAAAAACACCAATCCAAATACTTAAAAATAAAAGATGAAGAAAATAAAAACGACATTAAAATATCCTTTTATATCTTTAATTTATATTTTAATTGGACTATTTTTTCTGAATGTAGGTTGCGAAAAATCAAATTTAAATATTGATGCACCTAATTGTGTTCAAAATGAAATAAAAAAAATAAAAAATGAAGAAGTGCGAAATCCTCCAGCACAAGTTTGGAAATGGGAAGCAGATGGACAAACATATTATTACATAACATCAGACTGCTGTGACCAATATAACTATCTTTATAATAACAATTGTGACGTAATTTGCGCTCCAGATGGCGGATTAACAGGATTAGGTGATGGAAACTGTCCTGATTTTACGGAGCCCATTGAAAAAACACTTATTTGGAAAGACAACAGACAGTAAAATTAATATTGCCCGGTGCTAAGCAACACCAAGGTACATGCTTCTTCAAAAGCAATGTTGTTTTTTGTCAGTAATTTCTGCAGTTCCTCATTTTCTGTACCAGGATTAAAAAGCACACGTTTTGGATTCAAACTAATGATGTAGTCGTAAAACTCTTGTTGATTTTTCTTGCTCAAATAAAGGGTTACAGTATCCACATCCTTATACAATATCTTGTTGGCAGTAATTTTCACGCCATGAACTTCCACTTCTTTTTTTCCAATTCCAATTACCTTATGCCCGTTGGCTATCAACTGTTGCATAGCTAAATAAGAATATCTACTAGGATTTGTTGAGGCTCCAATAACCAATGTTTTTTTTATCATCTGTCAAAATTAAATAAAGTTTGGGGAAAAATGTAACATAATATAAATTATTTAGTCTATTAAAAATAGTGCGGATGATATCGCTTTTATTTAAACTTAAAGCTAGAGATAGCAACGAAGCACAAGGAAGTGGTGGGTTTATAAAAGAAACTTTGTGAGTTTGTTTACATTTAATTAACTCCCTTTTAACATGTTACACTCCTTAAAGCCGTAAATTTGTACTTTAATTAATATGAACATTTAAAGCATGTAAATGCTGTAAAAATAATAAGAGAATATTTATAATTATTTGAATTAGTTAATTGATAGTCTTTTTGATAAAGCCTCTAAACTTGCATTTTAGAGGCTTTTATTTTTTCCTATCTACAACCCTTTCCGAAGGAAAGGGAGTTTGATTTCGGTATTAGAGAAAAATATTTTTTTAACAATTCTTTTTTAACCTTTACGCTTGTTCCCCCTTTGGGGGTTAGGGGGCTTTTACCATCTAATAATTACGCTTCCCCAAGTAAATCCGCTACCAAAAGCTGCCAAAACCACAAGGTCATTGTCTTTAATTTTCCCTTTTTCCCAAGCTTCTGTAAGCGCGATAGCTATGGATGCCGCAGTGGTATTTCCATATTGCATAATGTTGTTATACACTTGATCATCATTCAGTCCAAATTTTTTCTGAACAAACTGAGAAATCCTCAAATTCGCCTGATGAGGGATTAACAAATTAATATCTTTAGCTTCTAGATTATTTGCTTGCAATCCTTCCATAATAACCTCATGAAAACGCACAATGGCGTGCTTAAACACAAAAGTACCGTTCATATAAGGAAAGTATGATTCATCATTTTCGTCATTGGCTGCTAAAATTTCTGGCACCCAATGTTTAATGCTAGGCGCCGCAACTATTAATTCTTTGGCATGTTTCCCTTCCGAATGCAAATGGGTAGATAAAATTCCTTTGTTGTTGTCTTCAGTTCTAGACAATACTGCAGCACCTGCTCCATCACCAAAAATTACTGTAACACCTCTGCCTCTATCGGTTTTATCCAGTCCGCCTGAATGGAATTCAGATCCAACCACCAAAACGTTTTTATACATTCCGGTTTTAATGAACTGATCGGCAACAGAAATGGCGTAGACAAAACCAGAACATTGATTTCGAACATCAAGTGCGCCTATAGTTCTCATATCAAGCATTTCCTGTAATTGAACACCACATCCGGGAAAATAAAAATCTGGACTCAAAGTTGCAAAAACTATAAAATCAATATCATCTTTTGTAAGTCCTGCTCTTTCAATGGCGATTCTTGCAGCTTTTGCACCCATCACAGAAGAAGTGTCTTCACTTCCTTCCTCTATCCATCTTCGCTCCTTAATCCCCGTTCTTTCCTGGATCCACTCATCATTGGTATCCATCATTTTAGATAAATCATCATTGGTGACAATATTGTCAGGAACGTAGAACCCAAGACCGGTTATTTTAGAATTATACATAAGCTTAGCTTTTTTGTTATATTTTTCCAAACTTACTAAAATCCAACACTATTTACAACATTAATTTTACGATGTTCATAACTATTTAATTGCTGATTTTAACTAAAACATAAAATATAACTGATATATTATCAATAACATAACTATTATATTTAAATTGTTCAAAGTACGATGGTCAACCAAAAATAAAAATGAACAAACCAAAAGATAACAAAATAACTCCGCTAAAAACATCTAATTCAGAATGATTCTTCATCTATTTAAACAATTTCTTTAAATTAAGATAAAATGCTAATGTTTTTAAATTTATTTAAAAAGAACAGGCAAAAGTAAAGAAGACATTTAAGAAGATTGAAAAGGAATTCAGAATAATGAATTTTATTATTGAGGAATTCATATAAATAATCAAACTAAATTAATTGGTGACATTTGTTGATGCAGATTTGATAAAAATAGAACTATCGCTGAAATTGATTTTGAATTACATTCCAATTTTCTGGGAAAATATCTCATGGTTATA
>JAGXIN010000045.1 GCA_024635575.1 Flavobacteriia bacterium | reverse complement strand
CCATTTCTTCAGGCAAAGAATGGCGTGGTGAATTTCACAATAAAAAGAAAAATGGTGAATTTTATTGGGAACTTGCTTCCATTTCCCCTATCCTGAATGAAAATGGTGTAATCACCCATTATCTCGCTATTAAAGAAGATAATACTGTACATAAAGAAATGGTCAAAGATTTAATTATAGCCAAAGAGCGCGCCGAAGAAAGTGACCGCTTAAAATCGGCTTTTCTGACCAATATGAGTCACGAAATACGCACGCCTATGAACGGTATTCTAGGATTTGCCAGCTTATTGAAAGAGCCTGGACTAATAGGAGAAAAACAACAAAAATATCTCAAAGTTATCGAAAAAAGCGGCGCAAGAATGCTAAATATCATTGACGATATTGTTGATATCTCGAAAATTGAATCGGGATCAATGAAAGTTCATCTTGAAGAATTAAATATAAATGAGAAAATCGAAAACATCTATAACTTCTTTAAACCGAAAGCTGAAGTTAAAGGAATTGAATTTTCGATTAAAAATATACTTAACGAAAAAGACGCCATCATCAAAACCGACTCCTTAAAAATATATGCCATTCTTAGCAACTTGGTAAAAAATGCCATAAAATTCACCAATGAAGGAACTATTGAATATGGTTATGGCCGCAAAGGTGATCACCTTGAATTTTACGTTAAAGACACTGGTATTGGTATTCCAAAAGACCGGCAGGAAGCCATATTTGAAAGATTTATACAAGCTGATATTGCTGACAAAATGGCTTTTCAGGGGGCGGGATTGGGCTTGTCAATTACAAAAGCTTATGTGGAATTGCTTGGAGGAAAAATTTGGGTGGATAGTGAAGAAGGCATTGGCTCAACATTTTATTTTACTATTTCATGCAATCCTAAACTTGAGAATAAATTGATATTCAAAACGATATTCTAAGATAAAAAAGCAATTAAAATGGATAACCAACCACTAAACTTTATAAAAACATATATAAGGCTGTCTTAAATTTAAAACAGCCTTGTTTATTTTAATTTTTGCCTTTTTTCAGCAAAACTTAAATACCTTTTAAAATGGTTCCGAGTGCCAATAAAACAAATCCGCCCAACAGCAACTCAAAACTATATTGCGTTAAATATTGAACTTGGACAAAATGCCCCACTATTCCTAAAATCCCTAAAATTAGGGCTACAACCCATAAATTCTTTTTTGGTGCAGATGGTTTCATACTTAATTGTTTTAAGTTTATACTATCAAATTTAGGTTTTAAAAGAATACGATCTTCATTTATATTAATAGATTAAAAATGCATTTAAACAATTTGATCAATAATATTAATTGTTCCAGAAATAGCACATATTTCAGCTAAATTTTAACTATTTTTGAATCTTCAACAAAGATTTTTGAACAATTTTTTTTTTAATCAACTGGTTGCGCCACTAAATAAACTGATACAAGAAATGAAAATTTTACTATTAATAGGAACTGGAAGTTTTATAGGAGGTGTTTTAAGATATTCTCTTTCACAATTCATCCAAACAAAGTTTCTTTCCACTTTTCCTTTCGGAACTTTAGGCATAAATATTTTAGGAAGTTTCGCCATCGGTCTGGTATTTGCATTTAGCGAAAGAACCAATTTAACTCCTGAAATGCGACTGTTTCTTGCCACAGGAATTTGTGGTGGCTTCACCACGTTTTCTGCTTTTTCCAATGAAACTTTTAGTCTAATGCGCGACGGACAACTTTTTTATGCTTCCGCTTATATTACTTCAAGCGTTTTATTTGGCGTGTTTGCAACTTTTTTTGGATATTCACTTCTTAAACTAATTTAGCCATGGAAAATAATCCCAATGCCATGTTGTTTATCACAAAATAACCTGCTATCGTTAAAATACAACATTACCTGACTTCCTTCCGAAGCACTTCCAATGGCGGACTTTTAATCACATCCATGCTATTCCCTAACCCGATTGCCAAAACCAACAGGGTAATTCCAGGCATTAACACGACAAATGGAATTAAGGACGGTACAAAAGGCGTATCAAAAACCAACCATGCCAATAGTTGGCTGCTGAGCAAAGACAATAGAATGCCCGACAATGAACCCAAAACACCAAGATAAAGGTATTCCAAAGCCGTTATTTTAAGAATTTGATTGCTTCTGGCTCCAAGCGTCCGCAAAAGAACACTTTCTCTAATGCGCTGGTATTTGCTTGTTTTTACCGCACCCAACAATACAATAATTCCTGTAAGAATACTAAAAAATGCCATAAAATTGATGAGCCAGGAGATCTTATCAAGCAGTTTTTCAATTACCGTAAGCACTTGCCTTAAATCAATAATGGACACGTTAGGGAAGTTTTTTACCAATTTTTGCTGAAGTTTGGCGGAAGCCAATTCATTAGGAACACTGGTGGTAAGCACCCTAAATTGTGGCGCCTTTTCCAGTACACCTTTGGGAAACAGGATGGTAAAATTCATTTGCATTTGAGCCCAGTCAACCGTCCGAATACTTCCTACAACCGTCTTTAGCAATACGCCCTGCACGTTGAATGTGATTTTATCGCCAACAGTAACTTTAGCGTCTTCAGCAAAATTATCACTAATGGAAATAGGCACAAGCTCGGTATCGGTAACTTCTGGCGTCCATGTTCCCTTTGCCAAAGATTCAGATGCGGTAAGGGCATCTCTGTAGGAAACGCGAAATTCGTGGTTCAAAATCCACCGTCTTATTGTTGACGCGGAATCGTGCCTTATTGTATTCACCAACTTTCCTTTTATGCTTTGCAGCCGCATAGTCACAATGGGAATATTGTCCATTACCGGCAATCCGTTACTTTTGATGGTGTTGGCAACCGAATCTTTTTGTTCAGTCTGCACATCCAATAAAATCATATTTGGGTTCTCGGCATTTGACTCTAAAGAAGCCTGTGCCAATAACACATCTTTAGTAAAATATAAAGTACTGATCAAGAAAGTGCCCACGCCTATGGCCAATACCAAAATCAGCGTTTGGTTATGGGGCCTGAATAAGTTTAATAAACTTTGGCGTGCCACAAACCCCCATGATGTAGGAAAGTATTTTTTGACGCTTTTCATAAATAAGTTGGCAATCCCTGCCAATATTGAAAAAGTCACTAAAATACCACCTACAAAAGCAAGTGAATACCGCCAATCTTTTAACAGCCAAAAAGAAAAAATAAAAATGAACAAAAATATTCCCAATAGCACTGTAAACCCTGCTTTTTTGGACTGTGTACTGTCTTCGTCCTGAACCCTTAGCGCCTGCAGCGGCGAAACATACAGCGTGCCCATTAAAGGATATAAAGCAAATAAAACGGACATTAAAACTCCCAACAACAAGCCCATTAAAATAACCTGTGGAGAAAAATTCATTTCTACATCAACGGGCAAAAGATCACCCAATAATAATGGAAACAACTGCTGAAGCAGCAAACCAAGAGCGGTACCAATAATCCCGCCTAAAAAACCTATTCCGGCAATTTGCAGCAAATAAATAAGAAATGTTTGTTTTTTGGTGGCGCCAAGACATTTGAGTACGGCTACGGCCCGTAATTTTTGTTTGACATAAATATTGATGGCGCTGGCAATACCAACACAGCCCAACAACAATGCAATAAAAGCCACCAGATTAAGAAACTTGCCAAAATTATCATACCTGCGGCCCAATCGCTCACTGGTGGAAATATGGGTATCCAAGTCGGCATCCTGCAAATCTATTACCGTACCCAATTTTTTTTCCAATTTTTCCAAATCCATAGTTGGAGGGGCCACAAAATAAAAATCATAATTAATACGACTTCCTGTTTGAACCAGCCCGGTTTCGGCTATCATACGATAAGGAATAATTACCGGTGGTGCAATAGAACTAAAAATAGCATTACTTCCTGGGGCAGCTTTTAAGACGCCGGCAATAGGCAAGGTAATTTTTCCAATTTTTATGCTGTCGCCTGCCTGCAAATCCAATTGCAGCAGCAACGTTGCATCAACAAGTGCAGACCCTTGCTTTTGGTATTGGTTTTCGGCTGAAACAGGTTCTGTTTCCAATATTCCGTAAAAGGGAAAACCTTCGGCTATTCCCCTTACCTGAACCAACTTGGCAGCACCTGTTTTTGGAAAGGCCGCCATGGAAGAAAAACTTATTTCCTTTGCATCGGTGCCGCCCAAAGAATCCATTATTTGAGTTAATTTTTCATTTGGTGGCTGGTTGCTATCTATTTTAAAATCGGCGCCCATTAAGGATTTGGACTGCAATGCAATAGTCTCTTTTAAAGTTTCCCCAAAGGATTGAATAGCAACTACGGCTGCAATACCCAAGACAATTGATGCCATAAAGAGCACTAATTTTTTACTGCTTGCTTTTCCGTCACGCCAAGCCATTTTTAAGAGCCATTGAAAAGATGCCTTTGAAGAAGCTTCTTTGTTGCTGTTTGTCATAGGGCGATCGTTTGATTTTCAACAATTTTACCTCCTTTTAATCGGAGAATGTGCTGGGTCTTTTGCGCCAATTCAATATCGTGCGTAACAATAACTAAGGTAGTTCCTAGTTCTTTATTTAGATTGAAAAGCAATTCCACCACTTTTTCACCGGTTTCCGCATCCAGATTTCCAGTAGGTTCATCGACAAACAGTATCGCTGGTTTATTGGAAAATGCCCGGGCAACGGCCACCCTTTGTTGCTCGCCTCCGGAAAGTTGTGATGGATAATGATGGTAACGATCTGTCAGTCCAACTTTGTCCAACAATTCCATTCCAATTTTAGCGGCATTTTTATCCCCTTGAAGTTCAAGAGGCACCGCTACATTTTCAAGTGCGGTAAGGGTTGGCAGCAGTTGAAAATCCTGAAAAACAAACCCGACATTTTTATTTCTCAATAAAGCGCGTTCGTCTTCACTTAAAGAATTTAATTGAACGCCACACAATTCTATAGTTCCAGAATCTGCATGGTCGAGTCCGGCACAAAGACCCAATAAAGTCGTTTTTCCGCTTCCTGAAGGACCTACAATTGAAAACGTTGAACCTTCTTCTATGCCAAAGGAAATGTTATGAAGGACTGTTAATTTTTTGGAACCACTGGAATATGTTTTCTCTAAGTTCTGAATGTTTAATATCTTTGTCATAGT
The DNA here is from genome assembly GCA_024635575.1 of Flavobacteriia bacterium. GTDB lineage: Bacteria > Bacteroidota > Bacteroidia > Flavobacteriales > Flavobacteriaceae > Lutibacter. The sequence goes on along the minus strand of JAGXIN010000045.1, from coordinate 1,187 downwards.
ACTGTCTTTTTTCATTTTTCCAAAAGAAGGCAAATTAAAGAAATGATTTTAATTTTAATGCCTAAAGATATGCGAATCCTGTTAATATTTTGTTATTCTTTAATATTTATCTTTTGTATTTCCTGCGGGAAAAGTGCTGATAATAAAGAAAAAAGCAATGCAAAAAACAACACTGTTGAAGAAGCCAAAAAACAAAATACTGTAGACACTAATATTATTCTTTTCTTTGGAACCAGCCTAACAGCAGGAATGGGATTGGACCCAAATGATGCATTTCCGGCGGTAATTCAGGAAAAAATAGATTCTTTAAACCTTCCTTATGAAGTTGTCAACGCCGGATTGAGTGGCGAAACTACGGCAAGCGGAAAAAGCAGGATCAATTGGGTACTGAATCAGAAAGTTGCTATTTTTGTTTTGGAGCTGGGCGCCAATGATGGGCTTCGCGGTGTTCCTTTAAAAGAAACCAAAAACAACCTGCAATCGATTATTGATATTGTAAAAGAAAAAAATCCGGAAACAAAAATTGTTTTGGTGGGTATGGAAATTCCGCCCAATATGGGAGAAGCATATACTTCCGAATTTAGAAACATATTCCCTGACCTTGCCAAAAAAAACAAGTTGGATTTGGTTCCCTTTTTATTGAAAGATGTAGGAGGCATTCCGAAATTGAACCAGCCTGACGGTATACATCCTACTGCCGAAGGGCAAAATATTTTAGCCAATAATGTATGGGAAATATTGAAGCCTGTACTTGAAAAATAGATTGATCTGAGATAATATTCCCGATACATTTATTGATTCATTTCATTATCAAAAAACACCTAAATTGACGCCTATTTTTTTTAAATCAAAGTAGCTAGCTGTTAATAATCATTTTCTAAAAAACATATTTCAGTTTGGAAGAATTTGAGATACATACAATTCAAAAAAGAGAGGTTTTCTCAAAAGAAAAAATCTCGTATATTTACAATTGTTGTTAAAATTAGCAGATAAATTGGCGAATCATAAAATAAAATGAAAAATTAAACTTAAGAACGAAGTCATACTATGAATGAACAAAGTATTAAATCAGGAGAAATTTTTGACAAAATTGTTAATATGGCTTTGGAATGGGGACCGAAACTACTGGGAGCGATAATTGTTCTTATAATCGGATTATGGGTCGCAAAAATGATCACCAAAAGCAT
>JAGXIN010000167.1 GCA_024635575.1 Flavobacteriia bacterium | reverse complement strand
CAGAAATGTTTTACATTTGCATCCGCAAGTTATATGGTGGTTGTAGCTCAGCTGGTTAGAGCATCGGTTTGTGGTACCGAGGGTCGCCGGTTCGAACCCGGTCTTCCACCCAAAATTAAAGGTCTGTTTTTCAGACCTTTTTTTGTGCTTATATATTTATACTTAATAATGATGCTTCTTTTTCTGATTTTATTCAATCTCTTCATCAAGTTATATAAACTTGGAATTGAAAGATATCAGATTAATCATTTTTTATTTTTACATCTAATTCCTCCGATTTCAACTCTACACCTTTTTTATCTAAGCTGATGGAAGTTGATTTTTCTGGAGCTTTTTCAACTACAACAGTTTTGGCAGGCAAGATGATGACTTCTTTTTCCACAGGTGTTTCTTTACAGCCCATTATCAATAAGACAACAGTTATCATAAAGAACCCGATGATATTTTTCATTTTAGTATTTTTCATTTTATTTATTTTTTAGTGGTTTTACAGGGTGTAATAATTTTTTTTAGGAATAGCAAAGATGGCCTTTATAAAAATATGAAGTATTACATAATTATTATAATAATTTACATTATTCACACATTAATAGAAATTTCTTTACATAAGCTGAATAAATTAACTTCAATGTATGATTTTTAGTAAATATTCTTCGAAGAAGTAAAGCAATTGACCATTTGAAATACAATTTGCGTTAGGGGTTGAAGTGAAAATCCTCCCATTGCGATTTCGCGATGGAAGATTGCAGCGAAAAAACCGACCCTTGGGGTAACGCCCAAAATACTATTTTTATTTTCGTTGTTTTTGTAATTTCACCACTTTATGCAAAAAAATAAAAACAAAACTTTATTTCTAAAAATTATTAGTATTTTTGCGCCTTGATACTACTAAACGACACAAAAGTTCTTTAAATGATAAACAGAAGACATATTAGAATAAAAGTAATGCAATCGGTTTACGCATTGCTGCAGTCTAAAAGCGATAACCTTAAAAAAGAGGAAGATTTTTTATACTTAAGTATAGCGAAAATGCACGATTTGTATGTTTTAATGCTTCGATTGCTTGTGGAGGTTAAGAATTTGGAAAAAAAACACATTGAAATTTCCGAAAAAAAATATTTAGCCACTTCCCAAGATTTAAATCCGAATTTTAAATTTATTAACAACGAAATTTTCAAATTATTGGACGAAAGCATTTCGTTAAATACTTATTTGGAAGACAATAAGCTTAATTATTGGAGTTTGGACAATGAATATGTTCATGAAATTTTAAAGTTGATCAAGCAAAGTGATAGTTATGCTGCTTATATGAAATCTGATAAAAGTTCGTTTGAAGAAGACAGAAATTTTGTTGTGGCGATATTTAAGAATGTAGTGGCTCCAAATGAAAAACTGGCCGAATATTTTGAAGATAAAACCATTAGCTGGGTTGACGACATTCCTTTCGTAAATACATGGATTGTAAAATCGTTAAATCAATTAAAACCCAAACAGACTTTTCAATTGGGGAATTTATATAAAGATGAGGACGACAAAAAATTTGTGGTCGATTTATTTAGAAAAGTGGTATTAAACCATAAAGATTTTGAAAAGGAAATTGAAAATAAAACGCCGAATTGGGATACCGACCGTATTGCGGAAATTGATATGATTTTGATAAAAATGGCCATAAGCGAGTTTTTGAAATTTCCTTCAATTCCAACAAGCGTTACAATAAACGAATATATTGAAATTGCAAAAGATTATTCTTCGGAAAAAAGCAGTTTTTTCATCAATGGAGTTATCGATAAAATTTTAAAAGATTTTACAGTATCAAAAAGATTAAATAAAATAGGGCGAGGATTGCTGTAATTTCATATTTTTACAAAAAAAACCAAGAACCATGATAAAAAATAGTATTGTAGGAATTCTTTTATTGAGTTTGGCATTTGTTTCATGCAAAGACAATGCAACATCAAAAATAGACTCCTCAAATTTAGAAACCGCGAAAGAAAGAGACGCAAAAATTAGTTTAGGCAGTCCAATCATTGAATTCGACAAAAGTGAGTTCGATTTTGGAACTATTAATGAGGGAGATGTTGTTGATGGTGAATTTATAGTTGCCAATAAAGGGAAAACAGATTTGATCATTACTGATGCAAAGGCATCTTGTGGTTGTACAGTTCCAGAATGGCCTGAAGAAGCCATTAAGCCAGGTGATTCTGCCAAAATAAAATTTTCTTTTAATTCAAGGGGAAGAGCAGGGAAACAAAGCAAAACAATTACCTTACAAACAAATACCGCAAATGTTACAGAAACGTTACGTATTGCAGGGACTGTAACACCAAAGAGTTAATATAATTAAATTAAAAATAAAATGTACACAACGATAGCTTTACAAAGTTTTGGAGGGAGTTCATTAACAAGCATGCTTCCTTTCTTATTAATGTTTGTGGTAATTTATCTTTTTATGATAAGACCACAGATAAAACGACAAAAAAATGAAAAGAAGTTTCAGTCTTCAATTGCAAAAGGCAATAAAATAGTTACCAATAGCGGTATTCATGGGAAAATTATGGATATTGTGGACAGCGACAATACTGTAATCATTGAAACAGGAGCAGGGAAAATTAAATTTGAGCGTTCTGCCATTTCTATGGAACTTAGTAAGAAATACCAATCAGTCGAAGAAACTAAATAAAAATTAGTACATATTCTAAAAAGTGAGCTTTTAGCTCACTTTTTTTTGTATCTTTAATAGTTATATTCCTAAGATGAAAACCACTACAGCATCAAACATTAAATCTATAAAAAGTAATAGAAAAATTAGAATATTTTTATTTTTTTTAGTATTGTCTTCCATAATCTGGATGCTGATAGAATTGTCCAAAAGCTATGTTTCGCCAGTTGTATTTAATGTGGAATATATAGATTTACCATCAGGAAAATGGGTGCAAAAAAAACCAATAGCAGAATTGGAATTGGCTGTAAAAGCACCTGGATTTGCCTTATTGAAATACAAAATTAAGAAGCGGAAAATAATTTTAACCTTAAAAAATATTTCCAGGGGAAAATCGGCTTATTATATTTTACCAAACAAGCAAATCGCCTCTTTAAATTCTCAATTTTCCAACGAAATCGAAGTTAAAAGTGTATTAAGGGATACCATTTTTATTGAAATGGGTATTGCTGTTTCTAAAAAAGTACCGGTAAAGCCAAATCTTGAAATTCGATATAAAACAGGTTATAATTTGGTTGAAAAATTAAAAATTTCACCTGATACAGTGATGATATCAGGTTCAAAAAAGTATATTGATTCTATCACTGAATTGACTACCAAACCACTAAAATTAGATAATGTTTTTAAAAATATTGAGGCGAAACTTACTTTAAAATCGCCTTTTAAAGTTGGCCAAATTAAGATGTCGGCCAATGAAGTTAAAATAAGCGGTGAAGTTGATAAATTTACGGAAGGCACTTTTAAAATTCCCGTAAAAATAATCAATGTTCCACAAGGGGTACATATAACTACTTTTCCTAAAGAAATTGAAGCAATTTATCAGTCCGGACTTTCTAATTTCAGCAAAATTACCAAAAATGATATTTCCGTATTTTTCGATTATAAACAATACGAAAATGATACTTTAATTGCTTACTTAACTCCAATAATAGAACAAAAAAGCGATTATATTTATGCTTTAAAAATTAATCCGGCACAACTGGAATTTTTAATAGAAAAATAAAACGAGCATCACAAATTTTGATACACAAAGGAATGATTAATGGCGAACTGCATCTTTTACTGTTAAAAAAATAAAATTTAAACAGATGAAAATAATTGGATTGACAGGGGGAATTGGAAGTGGGAAGAGCACTGTTTTGTCAATTTTTAAAGATCTTGGCGTTGCTACTTATATAGCAGACAATGAAGCGAAGAAATTAATGAATTCCGATGAGAAGTTAAAGAATCAGATTGCGAAATTATTTGGTGAAAAGGCATATGTTGAAGGAGAATTAAACAGAACATATATTGCTTCGCTCGTATTTAGCAATAAAGAAAAATTAAATGCTTTAAACGCATTGGTGCATCCTAAGGTTCATGAAGATTTTCAACAATTTATTAATAAAACAAATGTTGATTTCATCATCTATGAGGCGGCCATTTTATTTGAGAGCAGCAGTGATAAATTATGTGATTATACAATTACTGTTTTGGCCTCTTTTAAAAATAAAACAGAAAGAATAATGAAGCGAGACGGGATTTCTGAAGCACAGATTTTGGAGCGGATGAAACATCAGTCAACCGATGCTTTCAAAATTAAAAAATCTAATTTTGTGATTAGAAATAACAAGTTGGAAGATACGAAATGTCAGGTTTTAACTATTTTTGAGTTGCTTTCAAAATTAAAAAAATAAGAAAAATTTTCTTAAAAAATTGTTAAGAAAATAATTAATATGTTAATCTACGTTAAATAACTATGAATATACTGTTAAACGTGTAAATTTGGTCGATGAGGAAAAGGATATTTGTGCTCATCATTATCTTAATGAGTGTTGCCTTAATTGGCATTATCTCAGTACAGGTATTTTGGATAAAAAATACAGTTCAGATAACGGAGGAGCAATTTACGTCAAATGTTAAATTTGCCTTGGCAAAAGTTTCAGACGACATTAAGCAGCGAGAGTTTAATGATTTTTATTTTAAAATAGCAGAACTTTATAAAGAAGGTGAAAAATTAAAGGAGTCTGATGTCAGAAAATTTATTTATGAAAAAATTGACACCACCAATAATGAAAAATTCACCTATTCTCAAAGCATCATTGAATCAAATTATAAAGTACCAACAGCGTTCTTTGAAAATGACACTGTAAATTTTAGAGAAATTTTCAGTAAAGAAGAAATTGTGATTGTAAAAGATCAGGTATTGGATAATGCCGGAGGCAGCATGGCTCCTCCCGAAGAACGTTATGTAAAAGTAGGAAGGTTTGAAGGTGCCGAAAGGTCGTATTTAGAACGTCAGTTTGATATTTTTACAAGCAAGCTTCCAATACATAGAAGGGTAACCAATAGAGAAATTTCCTTTAGGTTATCAAATGAGCTAAAATCAAAAGGAATTGGCACCAATTTTAAATATGGAATTTATAGCAATGGTCTGGCAACTCAGGTAAAATCAGGCTATTTTAGAAAAGAGGTGGGCAAAAGTTATATGGTTCCCATGTTTGCAGATGCCGAAGGGAATAGCAATTATCAGTTATATGTGACATTTCCTGAAGAGAAAAATTATATTTTATCCTCAATTTCTAAAATATTGGCTTTGTCAGTTTTTTTTATATTGATTATCATTTTAGCATTTGTAAGTGCTTTGTATCAATTGGTTAAACAAAAACAAATTTCTGAAATTAAAACAGATTTTATCAACAATATGACGCACGAATTTAAAACGCCCATAGCAACCATAAATTTAGCGTTGGATGCCATCAAAAATCCGAAAGTAATTAGTGACCAGGAAAAAGTGATGCGTTATGTGAAAATGATTCGCGAAGAAAATAAACGGATGAATGCACAGGTTGAAAATGTTTTGAGGATTTCCAAACTTGAAAAAAATCAGTTAGATGTAAGTAAGGAGAAAGTGGATGTTCACGACATCATAGAAGAGGCCGTTACGCATGTAGAATTGTTGGTTAAAGATAAAGGCGGTTATATTAAAATGAATTTAAATGCAGCATCAACCGAAATTTTAGGCAACCATTTCCATTTCACCAATGTGATTGTGAATATATTGGATAATGCCGTAAAATATTCCGAAGATGCCCCAAAAATTGACATTACAACAGAGAATACCACTAAAGTGATTATCATTCAGATAAAAGATCAAGGTATTGGAATGGTTAAAAATGTGCAAAAAAATGTTTTTAAGAAGTTTTACAGAGAAGAAAGAGGAAATATACATAATGTTAAAGGACATGGTTTAGGACTTGCATACGTAAAAAAAATTGTTGAAATTCATCAAGGTGAAGTTTATGTGGAAAGTGAAAAAGGAATTGGAAGTACTTTCACGATTAAACTGCCTATAATTTAAATATAAGATATGGAAAATAATAGAATTTTATTGGCGGAAGACGATCCCAATTTTGGGACTGTTTTAAAAGATTATCTGTCATTAAACGATTATAAAGTTACTTTGGCCAAAGATGGTTTAGAAGGGTTGATTATGTTTAAAAATGACGATTTTGACTTGTGTATTCTGGATGTTATGATGCCTAGAAAGGATGGTTTTTCATTGGCTAAAGACATTAGGGCAACAAATTCTGAAGTGCCAATTATATTTTTGACAGCCAGAACAATGAAAGAAGATGTACTGAAAGGATATCAGGCGGGAGCAGATGATTATTTAAACAAACCTTTTGACTCTGAGGTCTTATTGTATAAAATTAAAGCCATTTTGCAACGACAAGAATCGGAACAAAGTATAGAAGAAGACACTTTTGAGTTTAAAATTGGCAAATTTGATTTCAATTCGAAACTGCGTCACTTATCATATGATGGTGGTGAAATTCAAAAGCTTTCTCCAAAAGAAAGTAAATTACTAAAATTGCTGGCAACCCATAAAAATGATTTAATGCCTCGTGAATTGGCGCTGACAAAAATTTGGAGGGATGATAATTACTTTACTTCCAGAAGTATGGATGTGTATATCGCAAAACTTCGAAAATATTTAAAACCTGATCCAAATGTGGAGATTTTAAATATTCATGGAGAAGGATTTAGGCTGGTTGAGAAACCTTAAAACATACCTTTTGCGTAACTTAAGTAAATGTATATGGCAGAGTTAATTAAAATATATAATGAAAATCCGAACGAACGCGAAATTGACAAAGTTGTTAAGATTCTTCAAAAAGGCGGATTGATCATTTACCCAACGGATACGGTTTATGGTCTAGGCTGCGACATTACCAACACAAAAGCCATGGAAAAAGTGGCGCAGCTCAAAGGGCTAAAACTTGACAAAGCCAATTTTTCATTTATTTGTTACGATTTAAGCAACCTGTCCGATTATGTAAAACAAATTGACACGTCTGCATATAAAATATTAAAAAAGGCATTGCCGGGACCGTACACTTTTGTTTTGCCGTCGAGCACTAACTTGCCAAAAGCATTTAAAAATAAAAAAACGGTTGGTATCCGTATTCCCGACAATAATATTATCAGGGAATTGGTGAAAAAGTTGGGGAATCCCATTGTTTCAACGTCAATTTATGATGAAGACGATTTGTTGGAATACACGACAGATCCTGAATTGATATTTGAAAAGTGGGGAAATAAAGTGGATATTGTGATTGATGGCGGCTATGGAAGCAATATTCCATCGACCATTGTGGACTTATCTGAGGGCGAAATCACCATTTTGCGCGAAGGATTGGGAAGCGTGGATGCGTTATTATAGCAATTCTTCATATTTTTTTTTGCCTAATACAAAATGCTGCCAAACTATACTTTTAACTTTATAATAATCCGCTGTATTTGCGGATTTTTTTCTTTTTTTAAGCATTTTTGAAAAATGGCTGTAAAAACTGAAATGCGCTTTAATAATTGCTGTAAAATGAAGTGGCTTTAATTCCAATAAAAATTTCAATCCAGCAAAAGCATCCAGCACAAGTCTTGCTAAAATGATTGGAATTAACTTATTTTCGGGTAAGTTTTTCACCAGACTAAACAAACTATTTCTGAAATTTAAAAATGTTTTTTTTGGATTTGCTTTTTTTAAGGTAGCGCCGCCAACGTGATTAACAGTTGAACCACCTACATATTTAATGTTTTTAGATAAATTTTTTGCCCGCCAGCACAAATCTATTTCTTCCTGATGCGCAAAATAATCTTCATCAAAACCATTTAATTCGTGAAAAACGGAGGAACGAATAAAAAAACAAGCGCCCGATGCCCAAAATATTTCAATTTCATCGTTAAACTGATGATGGTCCGATTCAAGTTCAGAAAAAATTCGGCCTCTACAAAATGGATATCCAAATTTATCTATAAATCCACCAGCTGCACCAGCATAATCAAACTTGTTTTTATTTTTATAATCCAGTATTTTTGGTTGGATAATGGCCGTATTGGGTTCATTTTCAAAAGCTGCGATCACAGGATTAAGCCATCCTTCGGTCACTTCAATATCAGAATTCACCAAGGCGTAAATATCAGCATCAACATGCTTTAAAGCATCGTTATATCCTTTTGCAAATCCGCCATTGATATTATTTTGAATGATTTTAATCTGAGGATATGCTTGTTTCACAAAATCGACAGAATCATCGGTAGAATCATTGTCGGCCACATAAATTTCCACAGGGTCGAAATCACTGTATTTAACGATGGAAGGAAGGAATTTTTCCAGCAATTGTTTTCCGTTCCAGTTTAAGATGACGATGGCTATTTTCACGTATGCAAACTTAATTAAAAAGATGAAACGAGCCATAACAAATTTTGATTCGCAGTAGAATGATTAATGGCGAACTGCATCTGTACCAATAAAAAATAAAATATAAACAGATGAAATTT
>JAGXIN010000166.1 GCA_024635575.1 Flavobacteriia bacterium | reverse complement strand
GGTAAACCGATTAAAGGAAATTCCCGAAGTCATTGAAAGTCATTATACAACAGGAAATTACGCCATCTTCATAAAAATTATGTGTAAAGACAATGAGCACTTAATGAAATTGCTAAATCAGGAAATTCAATCTATTAAAGGAGTTGCCAGAACGGAAACCTTTATTTCGCTTGACCAACAAATTGATCGTCAAATTAAATTTTAAAAAAAAGCCTTATTTAAAGGCTTTTTTTTAATATAGTTTCATTCTTTTTTAATCTCGAATCCCAAAAATAGTTAAGCCCCAATAAAGCAACATGGCCAATGATCCTAAAGCGGCAACTAAGTAAGTTCTTGCAGCCCATTTTAAAGCATCTTTTGCACCATCTTGCTCCCTGTTTGTAAGCATGTTATTTGATTTTAGCCAAGCTAAAGCCCTGTTGCTGGCGTCATATTCAACAGGTAAAGTGATAAAGCTGAATATAGTTGCAAGCGCCATCATGGCAAGTCCAATAACCGCAATGGTAAATCCTATGCCAGTACTGCCGGAGACTGCACCCAAAATTAATCCGCCAATAACAAGCCATTGTGAAAATTTAGAAGAAATGTTCACTGCCGGCACTAAATATGAACGCACTTGTAACCATTGATATGCTTGCGCATGTTGAACAGCATGTCCAACTTCATGCGCAGCCACACAGGCAGAGGCGGCATTTCGTTGTTCATAAACCGAATCGCTTAAATTTACCGTTTTGGTCAGCGGATTGTAATGGTCTGTTAATTGCCCGGGTGTTGAAATAATTTTCACATCATAAATACCATTATCATGCAACATTTTTTCAGCAATTTCTTTTCCGCTTAAACCATTTTCTAATTGTATGGTGGAATAATACTTAAATTTCTTTTTCAACTTTTGACTCACCAACCAGCTGATTAGTGATATCAACCCAATAATAATATAAAATCCTATCATATATTTCTTTTTAAAATAATGTTTTTTTTTGGTAAATTTACATCATAAATTATTCCAAAATTCAGCAACAGACAAAATGGCAAAAATCCCTCATATTCTTCTAATCTATACAGGCGGAACCATCGGTATGGTTAAAGATTATAAAACAGGAGCTTTAAAAACATTCAATTTTAATAAACTTTTAAAGCACATTCCGGAACTCAACCAGTTGAATTGCAGCATTCACAGTATTTCACTTGACAAACCCATAGATTCTTCAAACATGAATCCGGATAATTGGGTTTTTATTGCAGAAATAATTGAGAAAAACTACAAGCAATTTGACGGATTTGTGATATTGCATGGGTCAGATACCATGTCTTATACCGCTTCAGCTATTAGTTTTATGTTTGAAAATCTTTCAAAACCTGTAATTTTTACGGGTTCACAATTGCCAATAGGTGATTTGAGAACTGATGCCAAGGAAAATTTAATTACTTCTATTGAAATTGCGGCAGCTCAGGAAGATGGAGTGCCAATCATTTCGGAAGTCTGTTTGTATTTTGAATACAAATTGTATAGGGCAAACAGAACCACAAAAATTAACGCTGAACATTTCGAAGCATTCACATCACCTAATTTTCCTCCTCTGGGAGAAAGCGGAGTCCATTTAAAATTTTATAAACAATTAATTTATAAACCAAAAGAATTTAAACCATTTAAGGTCAGAAAACGGTTAGACAATAATATTGTGATATTAAAAATATTTCCAGGAATTACTGAAAAGGTTGTTGCAAATATTTTGCGTATTGAAGGATTGAAAGGGTTAATTTTAGAAACATTTGGTTCAGGAAATGCACCCACCGACAAATGGTTCATAAATTTATTGAAGGAAACAATCGAAAAAGGAGTGTACATAATAAATGTAACTCAGTGCATAGGTGGAAATGTTATTATGGGACAATATGAAACCAGTATTGAGTTAAAAAAAATTGGAATTATAAATGGAGGAGATATAACAACAGAATCCGCTTTGGCTAAACTAATGTATTTATTAGGCGAAAATATCCCAAAAAGTAAATTTAAATCAATTTTCGAAACCCATCTTAGGGGAGAAATAAGTTCATTTGAGTAATTTTTTTATAATAAATCAGGTGTTTATTGATTAATTTTTAATATTTTACCTTAAATCAGGTTTTTTTTTGCTAATTCTAAAATAAATAAATCATAAAATAAATCACTTTAAAAACACAATAAAATTTTTACAACTCAACATTTTTTTGTTACTTGCCATACGCAAAAGATGTCTAAACGTAGAGGTATTAGATAAGTAAAAGACTTTAAAATCTTTCTCTTCGATGACTTGTTTGTTTTGTAAAAATTATTATATATTTAACCCGTGAAATTAATAAATTAACTATTTAGACAATGAAAAGAGTATTTACTATCCTTGCATTAACAGGATTACTGTTATTTGGAGCAGCACCTAAGGCTTTTGCACAAGATGCCGCGAACACTGAACAAGTTGCTGACGCAACCGAATCAAAAACATTTCATCAAGAATTAAAACAACGTTTTATTGAAGGTGGGCCATTCTTTATGGGAATTGTATTGGTAACCTTAATTTTAGGGTTGGCAATTGCAATCGAAAGAATTATTTACCTTAATATGGCAACTACTAACACTAATAAATTAGTTAGCAATGTTGATGAAGCTTTGGCTTCAGGCGGGGTAGAAGCAGCCAAAGAAGTTTGCAGAAACACAAAAGGGCCTGTAGCATCAATTTTTTATCAAGGATTAGACAGAATGGATGAAGGAGTAGAAGCAGCTGAAAAAGCAGTTGTTGCTTACGGTGGCGTTCAAATGGGACTATTGGAAAAAAATATTTCTTGGTTGTCTTTATTTATTGCTTTGGCACCAATGCTTGGTTTCATGGGTACTGTAATCGGTATGATTGCTGCTTTTGACTCTATTCAGGCTGCAGGAGATATTTCTCCAACAGTTGTTGCAGGTGGTATTAAAGTTGCTTTGTTAACAACCGTATTTGGTTTAATTGTAGCAATTATTCTTCAAGTTTTTTATAATTATATTATCTCTAAAGTAGATAGTATTGTAAACAATATGGAAGACGCTTCAATTTCACTAGTTGACCTTTTGGTTCGACTAAAAAAATAATAATCATGGATGATAAAAAATCAAAAATATTAACTTACGTTACAGGTTTACTCGGATTAATAGGGTTCTATTTTTTCATTAGAATTGTAATGGAAGGTGATGACGCAATAACGGAAGATGTAGATTTACAGGCGAGTATTTTATCTCCTTTTATTTATTTTTCAGTATATTTATTAATCGCGACTGCTGTGATTTCGGCATTTTTTTCAGTGCTGAACTTAACCAAACAGCCTGATGTGTTAAAAAGAACATTGATAGGAATTGCTGTTATGGGCGTTTTATTGGCGTTAGCCTACTTTTTTGCATCTGATGAGGCTGTTACTGATGCCATGGGTAAAGTAATAAAAGATGGTGAAGCCGGAAGTATATCTAAATGGGTAAGCGCATTAATTAATTTCAGTTTTATTTTAGGGGCTATTGGTTTAGCCTTCTTTTTATTTGACTTTGTAAAATCACTTGTAAAAAATTAATTAAATTATGGCAAGAAGAGAAGTTGGAGAAATTAATGCTGGTTCAATGGCAGACATTGCGTTCTTGCTTTTAATATTTTTTCTAGTGACTACCACTATGGATGTTGATTCTGGGATTGCACGTAAACTGCCCGAAAAAACAGATCAGGAATCCGATGTAATTGTTAAAGAAAAAAACGTTTTGGATATTGTTGTCAATAGAAACAACCAGTTGTTAGTAGAAAACGAATATGTAAAAGTAACCGACATTAAACGATTGGCAATGAATTTCATTGATAATGGAGGCGGATTAGGAACTCCAATTGATGATAAACCTGGGGAACCATGTGATTATTGCGAAGGAGCTAGAGATCCAAATTCTTCGGATCATCCAACAAAGGCAGTTATATCTTTACAAAGCGATAGAGGTACAAAATATGGTATGTATGTGTCCATTCAAAATGAAATTGAAGCTGCATATAATCAGTTAAGAAATGATTTGTCTTTGAAAAGATATGGAAGATCTTATGATTCTTTACTTCAAGATTATAATGACAATCCCACAGAAAGTTTAAAAGAGAAAATTGATAATTTGAAAGATAAATATCCTCAAATTATCACCGAACCTGAACCGATAAAATAATATCAGATTATGAGTAAATTTAGAAAAGGAAAAAAAGGCATGCCTGCAATTTCTACGGCATCTTTACCTGATATTGTATTTATGCTATTGTTCTTTTTTATGGTATCAACCACAATGAGAGAAACAGATCTATTGATAAAAAAACCAGCACTTCCAGTGGCGAGCGAGGTAAAAAAGTTAGAACATAAAAGTTTGGTAAGCACTATTTACGTTGGTAAATCAAAAGATACTAGAATAGCCGGAGATAAAATCCAGGTAAATGATAAAATTATTGAAGTTAAGGAAGTGCCAAATTTTATTTATTCTGAAAGAGCATTAAGGAAAGAAGACGAAGTGAAATTTATGACGACTTCGATTAAAGCTGACAAAGAAGCTAGTGTAGGTACAATTTTAGACATTAAAGAACAATTAAGAGATATCAATGCCTTGAAAATTAGTTTTTCTACTTCAAAAGGTAATGATTTATCAAAAAATTACTAGTAATTATAGGAATTTTATAACAATTCAAAAAATAAATAAGGCAATCATATAATTTTTGATTGCCTTATTTATTTTTATAAAGTACCTTTGTTAGAATGGGTAAGTATAAGTATTGCTTAATAATATTTTTTCTGCTTAGCTTTGCGAAACCGCAGGCTCAAGTTAATAAGGACTCAATAGCTGACTTAAATTATTTAGAAGATCAGTTATATCTGTCAATTACCTATTCTTTCTTAAATAACAAACCTGCTACAATTTCACAAAATGGATTTTCTGGCGGATTTTCACTTGGGTTTATTAAGGATATTCCTCTAAATGAACAACGGAATGTTGGCCTTGGTATAGGCATTGGTTACGCTTATAATGTATATGTTCAAAATTTAAAAATTTCAAGAGAAAATAAAACTTCACTTTTTGAACTGGCTGAAGATTATAAAATCAATAGACTGGGAATTAAATCTTTGGAATTGCCCATTGAATTTAGATGGAGAACTTCAACTCCACAAAAATTTAGTTTTTGGAGAGTTTATGGTGGTATAAAAGTATCCTATTTAATTTCAGAAAAAACGAAATTTGAGAATGCTGATGTTCTTATAACTACTAAAGACATACCGGAATTTAATAAAATCCAGTATGGTATCATATTGGCGGCAGGTTATAGCACATGGAACCTATATTTTTATTATGGGTTGAGTCCATTCTTCAAAAGTGCTGTTTTTAATGATAAGAATCTTGATTTAAAAGATATTAGTGTAGGTTTAAAGTTTTATATCATGTAAACAAAATAAACAATAAACTGTGCACTAATCCCTACAATACTACCCAATACAACTTCATTTAACTGATGTGCTCGTAGCTGTAACCTTGCAGAGACGACCAACCCACCTAAAATAAATAATAGCGCCAGAATTGGTATTAAATTTATTTTGTAGTAATAACTATAATAAATTAGAAATCCTATTAAACCTGAAATAGCCAATGCGTGGAGACTTATTTTTAGTTTTAAGTATAAAAATAGCGATGCGCATATTAAACTTAAACCATACCCAAAAAATAAGAGTGCTAAAATATCTACTATTGAGATTCTGTATAACCAACCCCCTATAAATAAAGAGATTGAAATAAATAATAATGTGGGATATTTTCGCTCTTCAATAGAAACCATATGGAAACTATTTATCATCTCAAATCGTTTTAAAAGTCCTAAAAGTATTATAGGAAACAAATAGGTTCCAATAAATATGACAGTTAGTATTGTGTACTCCTGTGGTTTGAAAATAAATTTAGGAATGAAAAGAAAGAATAAAATGGCGCCAATTATTGGGAAATTTATGGGATGAAAAAAATAGGAGATAAATTTTGAGAATTTCATAGTTTTTTTATGCTTTTTGCTAAAATATTTTTCTTAAACGTGCAACGGGAATATCTAACTGTTCTCTATATTTTGCGATAGTTCTTCTTGCAATTGGATATCCTTTATCTTTTAAAATTAACGCCAATCGATCATCTGTTAGAGGTTTCTTT
>JAGXIN010000165.1 GCA_024635575.1 Flavobacteriia bacterium | reverse complement strand
CAGAATTTCCTCTGTTGTCATTACCTTTCGTTTGTCGAACAGTTTTGGTTTTCTGAGTTCTTACGGAACTATTTCTTTGCTGTGCTCTCTCAGGTTTTTGAGCCGTTCTATTAGGAGCGCGATTTTCAGCTATTCTTGAGTATTTCGTGTTGCTTTGTTCTCTGTTTCCACTTGGTCTTGTAACTGTATTTGATCTTCTGTCAACGTTGTTAACTGAACCATTGCTACGACTATTCTGACTTGTTCTGTTGGTAGAAGTTGTCCTGTTTACCGTATTTGATTTTCGATCAGTATTGTTGGCTGAACCATTGTTACGAACATTCTGACTTGTTCTGTCATTAGTGTTTCTTCTTTCTGCATGAGAATTTCTGTCATCATACCTATTAGGAACATTTTTACTTGCTACTCTTTGTCTAGTGCTATGGCTATCTCGTTTGTTATAATTATTGTGTTTGTTGTTTTTGTAATATTTATTTCTTGAATGATCACTATAATAAGTATAACGTGCTGGATTGTAATGATTTCTATAAGGATCACGACTTATAATCCTGAAATCAAATAATGGTCTTGCAAAATAATTATGATATGGGTGAAACACATAATTACGATTGTAGACGTTAATATATCCTGAATAGTGGCTATAATATCCTTGTCTGTTATAATATACATGCATTCCTCCAATACGAACCAATCTTCCTGAATTGTAATTAATATCCGTATTTCCAATTCGGGTTACACGTCCATAATAATCATAATATATAGGAATATTTTCTATTTGGATAATGGCTCCATAATCATCATATTGCACATAAGGGTCGTAGTCATAACCGGAATTAAAACTAATGTTAACACCATTACCTTGATAATTAACGCCTAAAGCATTTCTTTGATTGATGTAGAAATCAAATTCACCATTTGGAAAAACAGCAAATGTTACATCTTTTTCAACAAATGTAAATGAATTTCCATAATCGTTCAAATAATCAATATTAGAAGAATTATCAGTTTCAAAAGTTGAAGCCTGAATGCCAAGTCCAACAAATAAAAAAGTGGCTAAAAGTAAAAATTTTGTTTTCATGATAAATTATTTAAAGGTTAACTAAATTTGCCGGTTAGCAGCATTCTTTTACACAATTACAAACAACGTGCCAAAAAAATATTATTTCTAATAAAATGATAATCATATAGTTAAAATTTTAATATTTAAAAAGAAGATTTTAGTGCTTTTAAAAAATTAGAATAATTAATTTTGTACCAATTAATAAAATTCAAATACATAAAATAGTCATTAACTATATAAACGTCATATTACCCATTCCTTTACAAAAGTTATTTACCTATAAAATAACTGAAGCGGAGGCAGCCTTTTTAAAAAAAGGGATGCGTGTTGCCGTAGAGTTTGGAAAATCAAAAATTTACACCGCCTTAGTTTATAAAATTCATCAAATTCCACCTATTGGTTATGATGCAAAAGAAATTTATCAAATTTTAGATGAAATTCCTGTCGCAAACAACATTCAAATAAGCCATTGGGAATGGATTTCAAGTTATTATATGTGCTCTTTAGGAGAAGTTTACAGGGCGGCGATGCCTTCGGCTTTTTTGTTGGAAAGCGAAACGGAAGTCCAATTGGTTAAAGATTTTACAAAAGAAGAAGCGCTTTCAGGCGAAGAATTTTTAATTTTTGAAGCATTACAGTTTCAGTCCCAACTTTCTATTCAGCAAATTATTGATATTCTTGGCAAAAAAAATGTTTTTCCTATTATTAAATCATTAATAGATAAAAATGTTGTTGTAGTTAAAGAGCAAATTTATGAGCAATATAAGCCAAAACTTGAGAAATATGTTAGATTAACATCAGCTTGGGATTCAACCGAAAAATTGCCTGAATTGATTGATTCCTTAAGCAGGGCAAAAAAACAGCGCGATATAATTTTAACCTATTTTCAACTACAGTCTACAAAAAAACCTATCAAAATAACACAGCTTCAAGAGAATTCAAACAGTTCTTCGGCCGTGCTAAAATCTTTAATTGATAAAAGTATTTTTGAAATCTATTTTATTCAGGCAGACCGAATTAATTTCGAGGGAAACTCAGGAAAAATAAAAGAACTGACAGAACATCAAGAAGAGTCGTATATCGCTATAAAAGAAAACTTCAAAACCAAACAAACGGTACTTTTAAAAGGAGTTACTAGCAGCGGTAAAACAGAAGTATATGTTAAGTTAATTAAAGAAATTATTGAAGAAGGAAAACAAGTACTTTATTTACTTCCTGAAATTGCATTAACCACACAATTAATTGAAAGATTACAACTTTATTTTGGAGAATACTTATCGGTTTTTCATTCAAAATACTCTATGAATGAGCGAGTTGAAGTATGGAATAATGTATTGGAAAATAAACAAAAAGCCCAATTAATTTTAGGCGCCCGCTCTTCCATGTTTTTGCCTTTTTCTAATTTAGGGTTAATAATTGTTGATGAAGAGCATGAGCCTTCTTTTAAACAATATGATCCGGCTCCAAGATATCATGCGCGTGATTCTGCCATCGTTTTGGCAAATCTACATCATGCTAAAGTTATCTTGGGTTCAGCAACGCCAAGCATTGAAACTTATTACAACGCGCAACAGGGAAAATATGGATTGGTTGAATTAAATAGAAGATTCGGAAATGTTTTACTGCCTGAAATAGAGTTGGTTGACGTAAAAGAAAAGCATCGAAAAAAACGAATGACCGGGCATTTTTCAGACCGGTTACTTGAAATGATTACAGAAGCACTGGATAATAAAGAACAAGTCATTTTATTTCAAAATCGCAGGGGTTTTGCCCCAATTGTAGAGTGTGAAACCTGTGGTATTTCCCCACAATGCCCTAATTGCGATGTAAGTTTAACTTATCATAATTACAGAAAAGAATTGCGATGCCATTATTGTGGACACCGTCAGGCAATGCCCTATAATTGTAGTGCTTGCGGAAGCGAAAAATTAAATACCAAGGGTTTTGGAACCGAGCAGATTGAAGTTGAATTGCTGGAACTTTTTCCAAATGCCAAAGTGGGTAGAATGGATTTAGACACCACACGTGGAAAATATAGCTATCAAAAAATAATAGGGCAATTTCAATCGCAGGAAATTGATATTTTGGTTGGCACACAAATGCTTTCAAAAGGATTGGATTTTGCAAATGTGTCCTTGGTGGGAATAATGAATGCCGATAATATGCTGAATTTCCCCGATTTCAGGGCTCACGAAAGAAGTTATCAATTGATGGTGCAAGTTTCAGGCAGGGCAGGACGTGCAAGCAAACGAGGAAAGGTTGCTGTCCAAACTTATAATCCGAATCATCAAATACTACAACAGGTTTCTACCAATGCTTTTGAAGAAATGTATAAAGAGCAATTGGAGGAGCGCTGGCAGTACCATTATCCGCCTTTCTATCGAATAATTAAAATTACTTTGCGCCACAAAGATTTCAATCGGGTAGAGGAAGGCGCTATTTGGTTGGGAAAATCGTTAATTTCAATTTTTAAACATGATATTTTAGGTCCTTCAACACCGGGAATTTCCAAAATAAGAAATTACTATATCAGAACAATCATTGTTAAAATCCCACAAAAACAGTCGTTGTCGGTAAGTAAAAATCAGATTCAGCGAGTGAAAAATGCGTTTCAAGCTGTTAGTGAATTTCGCTCAATCAGATTCAATATAGATGTAGATAATTATTAAAGTTATTTTATTAATTTTACATTTGCCAATTAAGGAAATAACCCTATATTTGCACCCTTAAAAGTAAAAACTTAAATAATTAATTATGAATCATTACGAAACTGTTTTCATTTTGAATCCCGTTTTATCTGATGTTCAGGTAAAGGAAACAGTAAGGAAGTTCGAGGACTATCTTGTTTCTAAAGGTGCCGAAATGATATCAAAAGAGGATTGGGGCTTAAAAAAATTAGCGTACACCATCCAAAACAAAAAAAGTGGATTCTACCACTTATTCGAATACAAAGTTGCTGGAGAAACAATTGCTCCTTTTGAACTTGAATTTAGAAGAGATGATAGTATTATGCGTTATTTAACGGTTGCGTTAGATAAACATGCTATTGCTTGGGCTGAAAAGAGAAGATTAAGAGACAGTGCTAAAGCACCTAAAAAATAAGCGTTATGTCGTTAGAACAACAAGCAAAAGGAGGAAAACAAGGTGAAGTTCGTTACCTGACTCCGTTAGATATTGAGACTAAACAAGTTAAAAAATACTGTCGTTTTAAAAAGAACGGTATCAAATATATTGATTATAAAGATGCTGATTTCTTATTATACCTAGTAAATGAACAAGGTAAAATTTTACCACGTCGTTTAACTGGAACTTCATTAAAATACCAACGTAAAGTGTCTGTTGCCATTAAAAGAGCACGTCACTTAGCTTTATTGCCTTACGTTGCGGATATGTTAAAATAAAAACAGCAAGGAATTATGGAAATTATATTAAAACAAGACGTTGAAAACTTAGGTTTTAAAGATGATCTTATTACTGTAAAAAATGGTTTTGGACGTAACTATTTGATTCCTCAAGGATTTGCAGTATTGGCAACAAGTTCAGTAAAGAAAGTTTTAGCGGAAACTTTAAAGCAACGTGCTTATAAAGAAGAAAAATTAATAAAAGATGCTTCTGAAATTGCAGATGCAATTAAAGCACTGGATATTAAAATTGCAGCTAAAACAGCCGATAATACCAAATTATTTGGATCAATAAATAACCAAGATGTTGCAGAGGCTTTAGCTGCTGCAGGTCAAGTAATTGACAAAAAATACATTAAAGTTGAAGGAGGCACAATTAAAAGAATCGGAAAATACAATGCCACTATTAGATTGCATAGAGCAGTTGTGGTTGAGTTACCAATTGAAATAGTTGCCGAGACAAATTAATTAAAAACATTTAGTTAATAAACATATTTGAAGCCCACTTTTTAGTGGGCTTTTTTCATGAAACAATTATTATTGTTAATTTGTAAAATCATTTAGTAAATTTACAAAACGTGAACCTTAAATTTTAATAATGAAAAAATCTATTATAATATTAACACTAATGATCGCCTTTATATCGTGCAATCAAAACAAAAAAAACACTTTAATGGAAAATGATTTAACCAATAATCCATTTTTAAAAGAAAGTACGCTGCCATATTACGCCCCGGATTTTACTGAAATTAAAAACAAGCATTTCAAGCCAGCGCTGCTTGAAGCGATGAAGCAACAGTCTGATTCAGTGAATGACATTATTAAGAATACAGAAAAAGCAACTTTTGAAAATACAATACTTGCTCTAGAAAAAAGCGGTAAAATACTTGATAGAGTCAACAATGTATTTAATGCTTTAACTGCAGCCAATACCAATGACACTTTGAAAAAAGTGCAAACTGAAATAGCACCTTTAGCAGCAAAACATTATGATGAAATATATTTAAATGATGGGTTATTTGCAAAAGTAAAGGAGATCTATTCAAATCGAGAAAGTTTAAATTTGGATGCAGAATCTTTAAAATTGGTAGAAAATTATTATGAAAAGTTTACTATCGCCGGAGCTAATTTATCGAAGGAAGACAAAGTTGCACTTAAAAATATTAATGAACAACTGGCGTCATTAAGTACAACTTTTGATCAAACCTTGCTTGATGCAAATGAAGCGGCTACTATTGAAATTCATGATGTTAAAAAACTTGCCGGTTTTTCAAAAAAACAAATTGAAAATATTAAAGATAAAACGAAAGAAAATACTTGGCTGTTGACAATTACAAATACTACGCAACAACCTCAATTACAATACTTAGAAAACAGAGAAGTAAGAAATCAATTATTTGAAGCTGGTTGGAATAGAACCAATGGAGGAAAATATGATACCAAGGGATTGGTAACAAAAATGGTTGAATTACGTGCTCAAAAATCAAAATTATTAGGTTTTGATAATTTTGCTTCCTGGAGATTGCAAAACACAATGGCTAAAAAGCCTCAGGCAGTTTTGGATTTGTTTGCAAAATTGGTTCCGGCGGCCACTTTAAAAGCTAAAAATGAAATTGATGAAATTCAAAAAATGATCAATAGCCAGGGTGAAACTTTTGAGTTAGAACCTTGGGATTGGAATTTTTATGCTGAAAAAGTCAGAAAGGCTAAATACGATTTAGATGAAAGTGAAATTAAACCATATTTTGAACTAAATTCAGTTTTAGAAAAAGGCGTTTTTTATGCTGCACAAAAATTATATGGTATCACTTTCAAAAAGAGAACTGATATTCCAACTTATCATGAGGATGTTGTAACCTATGAATTGTTTGAAGAAGATGGTACACCACTTGGTTTGTTTTATGGTGATTATTATGCAAGAAGTTCCAAAAGTGGAGGCGCATGGATGGATAATTTTGTTACACAATCAACATTATACAACAAAAAACCTGTTATTTACAATGTAATGAATATTGCAAAACCTGCTAAAGGTGAACCAACTTATTTGTCTTT
>JAGXIN010000044.1 GCA_024635575.1 Flavobacteriia bacterium | reverse complement strand
CTTATCCCCATAACGTTCCCGCATTTTATCCATTGCATGATACAGATTCATTATTTTGGCATTGTCTTCAAATAAATTAATTTGCTGTCCGCCACCTACCAAATCACTAAACTTCACTCCTATTAACCTGACCAATAACCGTCTTTGGTACAAGCTGTTATAAAGTTCCATAACAACCGGCAAAATAGCATGGTCTGAGGAACTATAAGCTATTTTTTTCTGTTTTGTGTAAGTTTGAAAATCGGAATAGCGAATTTTAAAAGTAATGCACGCAGTTAACTTATTACTTCTACGCAACTGAAAAATCAATTTTTCTGTCATGGCAACAATATTGCTTTTTAGTTTTTCAAGATCCGTGGTGTCTTTCTCAAAGGTGTTTTCTGTTGAAATGGATTTCCGTTCGTGATATTTTATAACAGGAGAATTATCGATGCCATTTGCTTTTTTCCAAATGCCGCTGCCGTGTTTTCCAAAAACTTTGGTCATCATATCAATCGGCATTTCCTGAACGGTTTTTATGCGTTTAATCCCCAAGTCGCATAATATATTATAGGTTTTTTCGCCTACCATAGGAATTTTACGGACAGATAGCGGCGCCAGGAAAAACTTTTCGGCACCGCTGTTTATCTTCAGCTCATTGTTGGGTTTTGCTTCTCCCGTTGCTATTTTTGAAACGGTTTTATTTATGGACAGTCCAAAAGAAATGGGCAATCCTGTTTCTTTTATAATTTTACTTCTTAATTCTGAAGCCAATTGATGGCAACCAAAAAACTTGTCCGTTCCCGTTAGATCGATATAAAATTCATCTATCGATGATTTTTCATATAAAGGAACGGCTTCATTGACAACATCGGTTACCAGCTTTGAAAATTTGGTGTAAATTCCCGAATTTCCTCGCAATACAATGGCTTCCGGACATAATTGTTTTGCCATGCGCATAGGCATTGCCGAATGAACACCATATTTTCTGGCTTCATAACTGCATGAAGCAACAACGCCTCTATCGGAAGTTCCGCCAATTAAAATGGGTTTCCCTTCCAGTCCGCTGTCCATCAATCGTTCGCAGGACACAAAAAAAGTATCCAAATCCATATGTACAATAGAACGTTCTAATGTATTCATACGATTACGTCTTTAGTGGTGTCTGCATATCTTGGGTCCTGGATAATTGCCAATTTCTCCATTTTTTCTATTTCAATAGTGACACAATCAAATTCTTCCGTAACTTTTCCCGTTAATTGATATACGCCTCTTCCTTTAAATGGATATTTTTTAGCAGCTGGCGGAAAATGAACGGTATCAATATGATCTCCTTTTATATCCACAAAATTTCCGAAATACATTAAATTACCTTTAGAAGTGCTTACCCTTTTTGCCGTCACATAATACCCGTAAACCGTTACCATTTTCCCTATATAAAGCACCAAATCACTTGCAACCAATTGTTGGTAAATTGGTTCCGTCAATAAATCAAAAGGGCTGCACAACGGAAAACCCAGGTATTGGATTTCGTCAAACGCATCTTCAAATCGGCTGCAACTGAGTTGTGGCGTGTTGTACACGATTTTTTCCGATTTAAAAAGCGTGGAAACATGTTCCTCCAAACATACTTTATTCACCTTCATATAAGCTTCCCATAACAATTCGCGTTTATTTCTCCCTGTAAACTGAAAGGCATTTATTTTAATTAAAATGGAAAGCTGTTCCAACGAAATAGCAACCCTTTCTATAAAATCGTCCAAATCCAGAAACAATCCATTTTTATATCGCTCATTTACAATTTTTGTCGCATTTTTTATTTCAAAACTATCCAGCATCATAAAACCCAAATAAATATCATTCCCTTCTATATGATTCTGATAATAAGACTTGTTAATGGTTGGCGGATGAATAATTCCTCCGTTCATCCGCGCTTCGTGCACATAGTATTCCGGCTGGTAAAATCCGCCGAAATTATTGAGCGTTGCCACCAAATATTCCAGCGGATAATAGGCTTTTAAAAACAGGCTTTGATAACTTTCGACGGCATAGGAAGCCGAATGGCCTTTGGAAAAAGCATATCCGGCAAAACTCTCAATTTGTCGCCAAATTTCTGAAGTAAGCTCGTAATCATGCCCTTGATTTTTACAATTTTCAAAAAACTGGTTTTTCACTTTTGAAAATTCCTCTCTTGATCTGAATTTTCCGCTCATTCCGCGCCGCAACATATCCGCTTCCCCCAAAGTTAATCCGCCAAAATGGTGGGCCACTTTAATCACATCTTCCTGATAAATCATAATGCCGTAAGTTTCCGGCATTATTTCAAGCAACATCGGATTCACCTCTTTTCTGCGTTCGGGATTTCTGTCTCTTAAAATATATTCCCGCATCATTCCCGATTTTGCAACACCCGGCCGTATAATCGAACTTGCCGCCACCAATTCCAAATAATGATCAACCTGCAATTTTTTCAACAACATCCGCATCGCGGGAGATTCCACATAAAAACAACCAATTGCCTTCGCGTTTTTCAACAGGTATTTAATTTTTGAATCTTCCTTGAAGCGTTTTATGTCGTGAATGTCAATCTCTGGATGATTTGGATGGTTGTATTTTACAATATCAACAGCTTCCCTTATTTTTCCCAGACCGCGCTGACTCAAAATATCAAATTTATACAAACCAATATCTTCTGCCACAACCATATCAAACATGGTGGTCGAAAATCCTTTTGGAGGCAAATAAGTGGCTGTATAACAATCAATTGACTTTTCTGAAATTAGAATTCCGCCGGGATGGATGCCCAAATAATTTGGAAATCCCTGAATGTGTTTGCTGTAAATCAACACCAATTTCGACAAATCATCCAATTCATTTGGGTTGAAATTTCCTATGGAGAGCTTGTCTATTTCTTCTTTCGGAAGTCCGAAAACTTTTCCCAATTCTCGAACCGAAGCTCTGTATTTAAAGGTATTGTAAACTGCAATTAACGACGTGTTTTTAAATCGATCAAAAATAAAATTCATGACGTCATCCCTGTCTCGCCAGGAAAAATCCAAATCGAAATCGGGCGGATTTATTCTGTGTAAATTGATAAAACGTTCAAAATATAAATCCAGTTCTATGGGATCAACATCAGTAATTCTCAATAAATACGCCACAATGCTGTTGGCACCACTTCCCCTGCCAACATAATAATATTTTTTGCTTCGGGCATATTTCAGGATTTTCCAATTGATTAAAAAATAGGAAACAAATTGCTTTTGCCGAATCATTTCAAGCTCTTTTTCCAATCTGACAAACACACGTTTTCCCAATTTTTTGTACCGATAGTTTAAGCCGTCATAAGCCAGTTTTTTCAGTAGTTTAAAATCCAGTGCTGAATTATTGCTGTAGGTTTTCTGATTTTTTGGCGCATTTTTTGAAAAATCAAAATCGATATGGCAATGGTTCAAAATATATGCTGTGTTTTCAATAATTTTCGGATATTCCTCAAACATATTTTTCAATGCTTTTTCAGAAATCATCACATCAGATACTTCTCCCTGCTCCGATTTTGGCAGTTTGCTGAGCAAAACATTATTGTCAATGGCACGTAGTAATCTGTGCGTGTTAAATCCTTTTTTATGTTGAAATGAAACCGTTTTCAACACCACCAATTTCTCCTGATGCGATAGCCAATTTGAAAACTTCAGCTGATTTAAATCCGAAGGTTTTACGCCTATAAATTCATTTTCATCAAGCTCCATGAGCATATTTTGGTACGGATAAATCACATACGTATCCGCAATGTATTTTGCGCGTTTCGGAATCGTAATTTTATCCAAATGCAAAAATTCCGACAAGTATCGATTCATTTGCTGCAAGGCTTCATTATTTTTCGCCAGCATCACAAATTGTTGTTGCGCACCATTTCTGAAATCCACCCCCAAAACAGGTTTTATGTTGTATTTTGGAGCCAGACGCACAAAATCCAGGTTGGCCGAAGTACTGTTGATATCGGTCAAAGCCATTGCCGTAATATTGTGCTGAAATGCCAGCTGAAATAAGGCTTCCGGCGCTATTGTACCATATTTTAAACTATAATATGAATGGGTGTTTAAATACATTTTTTCTGAAAAAATTAGGCAGTATTCTTTTTTTTGCTAAATTAGCTCAAAATATTAGCAATTGTTGCTCATAAATTTAGCATTATGAATTATTTGTCACAAAATATCAAACACATCAGGACCTTAAAAGGATTAACGCAGGAACAATTTGCGGAAGATTTAAAAGTATCCCGATCCAGAATAAGCTCTTATGAAGAAAACAGGGCCATTCCTCCTATTGAATTTTTAATTGATTTGTCCGATTATTTTAAGATTCCCATTGATATTTTAATTAAAAATGATTTGTCAGGCGCAAAAGATGTTTCGTTCATTGAAATTGGAAACAGAAGGGTTTTATTCCCCATTACCATAGACGGCGCCAACGAAGATTTGATAGAAATTATTCCGGTTGAAGCTTCCGCAGGTTATTTAAGAGGCTATGCCGACCCTGAATACATTGAACATTTAGACAAAATAAAATTACCATTTTTACCAACGGGAACACACCGGGCATTTCCCATAAAAGGAGATTCCATGCTGCCGGTAAAAAGCGGTTCTTATATTGTTGCGCGATTTGTTGAAGAAATTAGCAACCTAAAAGATGGTAAAACGTATATTGTGCTCACCTTAAATGATGGCATTGTTTACAAGCGGGTTTTTAATAAAATAGCAGAAAATAACATGCTTTTGCTGGCTTCCGACAATAAAAAATACGATCCTTATTACGTGCCAATTGATGAAGTACTGGAATTGTGGGAATTTACGTGCAGCATCAACACTCAGGAATATGAGGAGCACGAATTAAAAATAAGCAGCATTGCCTCCATGTTAAATCAGTTGGGTATTGAATTAAAGGCACTGGAAAAATCGATAAAATAAAAATGTACGCAATAGTTGATATAGAAACCACCGGACACAGTTCCAAAATAACAGAAATTTCCATTTTTGTGTATGATGGAGAAAAAGTAATTGATGAGTTTACGTCACTTGTAAATCCGGAATGCAGCATCCCTCCTTTTATTACCAATTTAACGGGAATTACAAATGCAATGGTGAGCAATGCCCCTAAATTTTATGAAATTGCCAAAAAAGTAGCCGAAATTACCAAAGACACTATTTTTGTGGCGCACAACGTAAACTTTGATTACAACATCATACAAAAAGAATTTAAAGATTTAGGATTTGAATTTAAACGGAAAAAACTGTGCACGATACGGTTATCACGAAAATTAATTCCAAATTTAAGATCGTACAGTTTGGGAGCGCTTTGCATTACGCAAAATATTGTAATTAAAGACAGGCACCGTGCAAAAGGAGACGCGGAAGCCACTGTAATTTTATTCGAAAAACTGTTGTTTTTAGATGCCAATCAAACGGTATTCAATTCCTTTTTAAACCCGCGCTCAAAACAATCGACATTGCCGCCTTTGTTGCCGAAAAAAACGGTTGATGAACTTTCAGAAAATTCAGGTGTTTATTATTTCAAAAATAAAAAAAATGAAATCATTTATATTGGAAAAGCCAAAAACATAAAGCAACGCGTGCTGAGCCATTTTTATGACAAAACAAAAAAAGAAATCACCATGTGCCTGGAAACCAGCAATGTTTCTTATCTTGAAACCGGCAGTGAATTGCTTGCCTTGCTATTGGAATCTTCAGAAATAAAAAAAATATACCCCAAATACAATCGGGCACAAAGAAGGGCACAGGAAAGTATCGGAATGTTTACTTATGAAGACCGGGACGGCATCATGCATCTGGCCTATAACCGGTTAAAATTAATTACAGCTCCCTTAATGAAGTTTTCCAATGTTACGGAATGCCGAATTTTTATGGAAAAATTATGCGAAGAATTTGAATTGTGTCCAAAGTATTGCCATTTACAAACCAATGTTTCCACCTGCTTTCATTACCAGATAAAAAAATGTAAAGGCGTTTGTAAAGAAGAAGAACCTGTAGCATTGTATAATTTAAGGGTGCAAAAAGCCATTGATTCCTTAAAATTTAATACGGAAAACTTTATCATTAAAGAAACCGGCAGAACCACCAATGAATATGCGTATGTTTTGGTTCTTAATGGCATTTACAAAGGATTTGGGTACGCAAGCAAGAAAAAAAAGATAACATCCGTTGAAGATTATTTTGATTTGCTAAACGCGCAAAAAGAAAATAACGATGTCAGGCGAATTTTAAATACTTATGTGGGTAAAAATAGCACAAGTATTATTCCTTTAGATTATGTCTCCAAACCTTTCGAACTCAACTTTTCCTAAATATAATCTCAAATGTACAAATTACAAACAGTAAATCCCAATTGGGATAAAACAGCTCCGTTAGGAGCGAAATGTTTGTAAAAAAACACAAAAATAAAATTACTAAAGCCGCATCGGGGCGACCTCTTTGTTTGAAAAAGTTAAAAAATATGCAGTCTTTTTTTTATCAGTAAAATTAAGAACTCTTTAACTTTAGGCATTTTAGGCACTCCAAACTCTAGACACTTTTTTAAATCTTATATTCCTAAAAATTATCTCGAGTAATTCGGAGATTCTTTTGTGATGGTTACATTGTGTGGGTGACTTTCACGCATTCCTGCAGCGGTAATTTTAACAAACTTGGCCTGTTTTTGAGCTTCAATATCTTTTGAACCACAATAACCCATTCCGGCACGTAAACCGCCAATAAACTGAACCATCGTTTCATTTAATTCCCCTTTATAAGGAACCCTGCCTACAATTCCCTCAGGAACTAATTTTTTAATATCGTCTTCAACATCCTGAAAATAACGATCTTTTGAACCATGTTCCATGGCTTCAATAGAGCCCATTCCGCGGTACGATTTAAATTTTCGTCCTTCGTAAATAATGGTTTCACCCGGTGATTCTTTTGTTCCTGCCAATAAGGAACCCAGCATAACACAGTCTGCTCCTGCAGCAATTGCTTTCGGAATATCTCCGGTATAACGAATACCGCCATCAGCAATTACGGGAACTCCTGAACCTTTAATAGCATTCGCCACCTCAATAATGGCTGAAAGCTGAGGAAAACCAACACCAGCAATTACACGGGTTGTGCAAATAGAACCTGGTCCTATACCTACTTTTACAGCATCGGCGCCAGCTTCAACTAAATATTTTGCGGCTTCACCTGTTGCAATGTTCCCCACAACAATATCAATATTTGGGTAAACACCTTTAATTTGTTTTAAAACAGTGACTACGCCTTTTGTATGTCCGTGCGCTGTATCAATAATTAAGGCATCAACACCAGCTGTTATTAAAGCTGTGGCTCTTTCAAGAGCATCTGGTGTAACGCCTATTGCTGCCGCTACGCTCAAACGCCCATATTGGTCTTTATTCGCATTCGGATTTTCCAAAACCTTAATAATATCTCTATAGGTTATTAGTCCGACCAATTTATAATTGGCGTCAACTACCGGTAATTTTTCAATTTTATGTTCCTGAAGAATAAGTTCTGCCTGTTTTAGTGAAGTGCCGACAGCTACGGTGATCAGGTTTTTAGAAGTCATTACTGCAGAAATTTTACGTTTATTGTCTCCTTCAAAACGCAAATCCCTATTGGTTATAATTCCAATTAGTTTTCCTTCTTTATCAATTACAGGAATCCCTCCTATGCCATATTCTTTCATTAAGCTTTTAGCGACAAATACCGTTTCGTCTTTAGTGATGGTAATTGGTTCTAAAATCATCCCTGATTCTGAACGCTTCACCTTTTTAACTTCTGCGGCCTGATTTTCTATGGACATGTTTTTATGCAACACACCTATTCCGCCTTCACGAGCCATAGCAATTGCCATATTCGATGCGGTAACGGTATCCATCGCTGCGGAAACGATTGGAACATTCAATGTGATGTTTTTTGTAAATTTTGTTTGCGTATTTACCTCACGTGGTAAAACTTCTGAAAATGCCGGAACTAATAGTACGTCATCGTAGGTTAAACCTTCACCTACTATTTTTGAAGAATCTAAAATCATAGTGCAATCAACTTATAAATTAATTGCGTGCAAATTTAGACTATTTAATTTAAATAGCGCTATTTATGGCTTTTTTGAAAATAAAATTTGATATCCTATTGCTATGGTGGCCGATACAAAACTAAAAGTCATTAATATTCCAGAAAATATCACCACATATTTAAACCAGGTAACACCACTCCAAAGGATATAAATGCCTCCAAATGTTAAAATGATAGATAAAAAAGGCTCTATCATTAAAAAATACTTAAACTTTTTATTGATAGACGTTGTGGCGAGAATTAAGGAAAGTAAAAAGAAAATTACCGACAAGGATAGCATGTGATTATGCACAATGGTCAAAATTTCCCCTTCACTTTTTTTGAATTTCATGACTTCGGCGGCTTCATCATTTTCATTTCCTAAATAATGACTCTCAATTTCTGAAGAATCCATGGAAGTTGTATTATTTACAAAACTCAACCCACCATAAAAACCTATACTAAGTACGATAATGAATACAAAAATGAGTGATTTTATTTCTTTTGGAAATTGATGTATGAGTCCGTGTAGTTGCATTATAGTTGTTTTTTATTGTGTAAAATCGTTACTGTTTTCAGTAATTTATTTACCTCATTGGTCATAGATTTTGCTGAAATTGTTGCTCCTGAAATTGCTGCAATATCTTTTTGATATTCTAAAGTTTCCTCTTTTGTTTTTCCATTAAACTGATTCAACCATCGTTTACTTCCAACTTCACCTCCGTGGGCTTCTCTATATACCAAAATTTTTACTTTTGAAACAATCAAGTCTTTGTCAAAAATAACAATAAAATCGAAATAATCTGCTTTGCCAAATGCTTGACCTAAATAATAATAGCCTAATAATTTATCCTTGCCGTTAATTTTAAAGAAATTGGTTTCATCAATTTTTATTGGAAGTGTTTCCTTTACTTCCGAAGAAACAGCTATTGGCTGCTTGGAATATTTTTCCAAATTAAATGCTATTTTAATTTCTTTTTCAATTAAGGCTTCAATCTTTTTATTTGTTGTGAAACTTGAAACTAAAAGCACTATAATTGTTAAAATGGCTATTTTTTTCATTTTATAAATTTTTAAATTGAATGGTTTCTAATAAAAAACAATTAAATCCGTCATTCTGAACCAGCCTACTGACAAGCAGGTTCAGAATAGCGGAAATTTAAATCATTATTTTAGAACCAAATGGCAACACCGGCATTGAATTGTTTTGCGGCATTACTTCCTGAAACCGCATTATTAACCAACTGATAATCAACTTTAAATGCAGCACCATCGGCAACTTTATAGTTTAAGCCAAAAACCAATTCATTTTTGTCAAAAGCCTTATTTGCCACTAAACTTCCTTCAGTTTCAGCGTGTGTATTGTACTTTTCATATCTTAAAAACGGAGTCAGTTTTTCTTCCCCTTTTAAATCAAATCCATACGCAATTTCAGCGTACAATCCGTTCATTTTAGACCCCAAATCTTTACCGGTTAAGGTATTATATTCGTTCGTATCCGATAAATCAGCGTTAATATATTGCCCTCTTAATTCTAAGTTATTGTATTTATAACGAGCATCCAAGCCAATCATTGAAATCCCAATAGTTGAACCTTCAACGGAAGTGTCATCTGTTTGGGTTTTCCCAAAATAACCCGACAGTCCTATTCTAAGTCCCATAATTCCGTAATAATCTAATTTAGTGGAGAAGTTGGGTGAACTAACTACTGATTCTGCCCCTTTTTGGCGCCCTTTTCTTAATCCGTCCGAACCACGCAATACACCGGCTTCACCTGCATAAGATTTAAAACCGTTGAATACATAAGCTTGATATTTTAAAGAAG
This sequence comes from Flavobacteriia bacterium, assembly GCA_024635575.1. Lineage (GTDB taxonomy): Bacteria > Bacteroidota > Bacteroidia > Flavobacteriales > Flavobacteriaceae > Lutibacter. Next base: position 34,055 of record JAGXIN010000044.1, on the reverse strand, counting down.
CATTGTCTATTCTTCCGGAAATCCCCGCTCCTAGTTCTCTCCAAGTAGTTGGAACAATAGAATTGTCTACATTAGGACGTTCAACGCCATAAAATGTTGTTGGCTCATGATATTCATTTATAATTCCCATGGGCACCAACATTAAACCTGCCAAAACATTTACATTTTTATTTAATTTATATTTTATATAGGCTTGCTCAACATATACTTCTTCTACATGCTCATATTCAACTTCTGTTAAAAAACTTACCTTTTCGTTAAATTTATAACCAAAAAGCAATACCAATCGGTGTACATCTAATTTGCCCGCTTTTGACCCATCCGGTTCATTGTAGTCTATTTGTGCATAACCTCCTATCGTAATACCTTTACTTAAGTTATCATTTAATAATTTGTTTCCTGAATTTTGATAAGTATTCTCTGAATTTTCTTGAGCAAATCCGATGAAACTGATAAACATTGCTAAAATTAATTTTGTATTTTTCATTTTTAAATTTAATTGATTTGTTTATTTTTATTTAGACTCGTTATTAATAACAGCGCAAAAATATATAAGATCAAAGAAATAAAAAAGCTTTATTTAGAATAATTATAAATAAGATGACTTATGTCATATTTCAAAAAAAAATAAAATATTATGTGGTTGAATTTGAGACAACTACCTATTTGCTAAAAATCTTCAAAGCTTCATTATAAGCGCTCTCAAAACTCATTGCATTGATATTTGTGACAGCTTTTTGCTGATTGAAATAGGATATTAATTTTTCTGTAGGCATATTCCCGGTAAGATCATCCTTCGCCATTGGGCAACCGCCGTAACCCATTATGGCTCCATCAAAACGATTACACCCTGCTTTGTATGCCGCATCAACTTTTTCGAACCAGGTTGTTGGCGTTGTGTGTAAATGCGCACCAAATTCTATAGTTGTATAGGCAGGAATTAAATTTGAAAAAAGATAGTCAATAATTTCTGGTGTTGAGCTTCCAACAGTATCTGACAACGATAATATTTTTACGCCCATATTTGAAAGTTTTTCCATCCAATTTGAGACAATTTCAACATTCCAGGGATCTCCATACGGATTTCCAAAACCCATGGACAAATACGCAACGACTTCTTTATTGGTATTGGCAGCGATGTTTAAAATTTCATCTAAAATTTCAATGGATTCTAATATCGTTTTTCCTGTGTTTCGCATTTGAAAATTTTCAGAAATTGAAAAAGGATAACCTAAATAATTAATTTCCTCAAATTTTGAAGCATCCTCTGCCCCACGAATATTGGCCACAATCGCCAATAATTTACTTTCCGTTTTACTCAAATCAAGTTGTGACAGTACATCAGCGGTATCCAGCATTTGAGGTATCGCTTTTGGAGAAACAAAACTCCCAAAATCTATGGTGTCAAAACCAACGCGCAACAAGGCATTAATATATTGTGCTTTGGCTTCCGTTGGTATAAAATGCGATTTTATGCCTTGCATGGCATCTCTTGGGCATTCTATGAGTTTTACTTTTTTCATGGGTCATCAAATATACAAAACCTATGAAGAAAAAAGGATAAAAAGAGCGATCCCCACAAATACAAAAATTTTAAACCATTTTATTCTTGTGTTGAAGGTTGGATGGTTTTTTAAGTAAGATGCGAAATATCCAGCCAGTAATGAAACCATTGAAAAAATAAGCAATGCCTGAAGCATAAACAATCCGCCTAAAACATAAAATTGAACAATCGTATTTTGGGTTGAACTGTATAAAAATCCGGGGAAAAACGCCAAAAAGAAAATAGATACTTTCGGATTTAAAACATTCATAAAAAACCCTTGTTTAAACAGCTTGAGCAGACTTTTTTTATCAGTTTTTGTATTTATCAATACTTCTTCATCCGATTTAAATGTTAAATAAGCCAAATACAATAAATATATTGCTCCAAATAATTTTATGGCAAAATATACATTTTCCGACTGTTTTAGGAGTGCTGAAACACCAAAAGCCACCAAAGAAGTGTGAATCAAAATCCCGGAAACCAATCCGAGTGAGGTAACAATCCCGTATTTTTTTCCGTTGGCCATACTTTGAACCAACACATAAATAATGTCTGGTCCCGGCATAATGGTAAGCAACATGGAAGCACCAATAAATGACAATAAAATTTCGTAATTCATATAAAATTTTAACGATTTCAAAGTTATCGTTTTTTACCAAACAAAAAAACTTGTTTTGGCATCTTAAAATAGTCAAGCCAACTATTAAAATACCAAAACAAGTTCTTAAAATTAGACTGTGTTATTGTTTACAATCTTTGTATTAATTTAGAATTCAAAATTCAATCCCAATTTAAAGTTCCTGCCTTTGGTGGTGTAGCCTATGGTTTCTACATAACTTTCATTAAAAATGTTGTTTGCCTGAAGGAATACTGAAAGTCGATCCTTTATCAAATGATGGCTCGCAAATAAATCGACCAAACTATAGGCTTTTAAATTAATGTTTTCACCTGTTCCCCATTCGTCAAAATAAGTTCTTTTTGAAATATTTTTAAAACGAACCGACAAATAAGTGTTGTTTAGGCTGTTGGTTTCAATTAATGCTGTAAACTTATGCTTGGGAATGTAATCAGTATCAGAATTTTTATAAATATAGGTATGACCTAATCTAACTGTGGCTCCTTTTAAAACATCCATTTTAATTTCTGTCTCAACGCCTTTTGCGTTCAATTTATCTTCGGAATTTGAATAGGTCACAAAATCGGGTAAAATAATGGCGTTTTCTTCTTCTCTGTAAAAGAATACAGAATTAATTTCAATCTTCTTTTTTAGGGAATAAATAAATCCGAACTCCATACTTTTATCTTCTTCAGGTTTTAAATCCAAATTTCCATATTGAGAAAATAACTGATAAGTACTTGGTGCAATAAATGATGTGCTCAATGAAGTTATCAATCTAAAATGAGTTGAAAAATTATAAGACGGGTTCACATTATAAACCCAATGATTTCCATATTCGCTGTGGTTGTTTAAGCGTGCGCCAGCATTTACGTTAAAACCAGATAACGCATTGTAAACCACCGTAAAATAAGGGTCTATGGTCTTGTAATTTGCCAGACCTTCATTGATGTCGCCATATGGACTATTTGTTTCGTTGCTTTGTTTTTGGTAATTTAGCCCTGTAATCAACTGAAATTTATCAGAAAATTTGTAATCATTTATCACATCTGCCACATAGGTTTTACCGGTATATTCAAAATGGTCTGTCGCATTTGACCAGCTGTTAAAAATATCGAGCATCCTGTCATTTTTATTGTAAGATGCACTTGCTGACAACATTCCCTTCTCATAATTTAAATTTGAAGAAAAGCCAAATCGAAGCTGTTCATTTTCACCATTGTTAATATCGGAATCCGAAAATGTTCCGGCATCAAAATCATATACGTTTTTATCATAATTACTGAATAGCTGAACATTAATTTTCTCATTAAATTTATAGCCCAAACGCACAAAAGTGTTTGTTGCCTTAAATTTGTCACTTTCAAATTTTACTTCACTATTTTCATCGCTTGCATCCGACAATCCATTGATATTGGAAAAATTACCGGAAGCCAAATAGCTGAACTTATTCAAAATCCCATTAAAAGTAATATTCTGGTTGAAATCCTTTAAATCCAATTTTGAATCGTTTTGGGAATTGTTTGTTCCAGCCGAAATTTCATAAATCATAGAAACTGGCTTATCCACAGCTTGTTTTAATTTGATGTTTATAACTCCTGTTGCAGCGCCAGATCCATATAAAGTACTGGCGGCACCATTCATAACTTCAATAGATTCAATTTGATTTAGCGAGAGTAATCGCAAATCGAAAGTTGTATTTACACCAGATGGATCACTTACCGAAACACCATCAATAAGAACAATCACGTGGCGATCTCTACCGCCTCTTATGTAAATGCTTTTATCTTTTCCGGCTGAACTGTTGCTTCCGTTAATAGTAATTCCGGCGATATTGTCTAAAATATCAGCAACGGATTTTCCTTTTTGATGTTCAATTTCTTCCGCTGTAATTTGGTAAATAATTTTGCCGACGTGTTCCTTTTTAATGGCAAATTTTGTTGCGGTAACCACAACTTCGTTTAATTGTTCAATACTGTCATTTTTTTGTTGAGCAGTTAAGGTCGTTAGTGCAAAAAATATGCATAACGCACTTGCTTGAAATGAGTGTTTTTTCATTTTGTTTGATTTAATTAAAAAATAAATCAGGTAAATTTTCAAGTATAGAAATAACCATACTCAAACCATTCTCCCGAAAGTTTGAACTATAATGATTTTGGCAGGTCTCCTGGCTTGCGTATTGTTAAATGCCTTCCCGTTCGTAAAAGAACAGTGGCTTAAAGCTAATAACAACCACCAATTTCTTGGCTAAGCTTACAGTTGCGGGAACAGCTTCGGATTTTTAACCGAATTCCCTTTTCACTTGGTTATACAGAAGTATAAATAAGAACCATAATCTGATGTAAAAGTAATTAATTCAACCCAACTTGTACTATTAAATTTTGAAAATATTACATTTGTAAAAATTTATTTTTAATGAAACCATCAATCCCAAAAATTATCTCATTTATCCTGTTTATACTGTTATTTTCTTGTAAAGCTGATAAAAAAAATGACACATTAAACGGGAAGATAAATACCAATAGCACCCTAAAATACGCCAAAGGATTTGATATTCAGCATTTTAAAAATTACACAAAACTTACCATAAAAGCCCCCTTTCAAAATTCAACAGAAACCTTTGAGTTTATACTCATTTCTGACAAATCAAACGGTGATTTAAATACCATACAAATTCCCATCAATTCCATTGTGGTCACCAGCACTACGCACATTCCAATGCTCGAATTGTTGCAGGTTGAAAATAAACTGGTGGGTTTTCCCAATACCGATTACATTTCATCGCCAAAAACAAGAAGTTTAATCGAGAAAGGTGCTATTAGAGAACTTGGCCACGAAGAAAGTATCAACACAGAATTATTGCTCGATTTAAAACCCGATTTGGTAGTTGGTTTTTCTTTAAGCAGCAACAATAAAATGTTTTCGGTGATTGAAAAATTGGGAATACCGGTATTGTTGAATGGTGATTGGGTAGAAGAAACACCGCTGGGCCGTGCGGAATGGATTAAGTTTTTTGGAGTCTTGTTCGACAAAGAAAAGATGGCTGACAGTATTTTTAATGATATAGAAAAAAATTACCTGGAAGCAAAAGATATCGCATCAAAAGCGACAGAAAAACCAACGGTAATTTCGGGCGGACTTTTTAAAGATGTTTGGAATTTACCCGCCGGCGATAGTTTTGAAGCAGCTTTTTTGAAAGATGCAAATACAAATTACCTATGGAAAGATTCTGAAGGAAAAGGAAGCCTTTCCTTAAATATTGAAAATGTGTTTGAGAAAGGAAAAGATGCCGAATTGTGGATTTCCCCCAGTTATTATAAAACCTTGGAGCAACTTAATAATGCAAATGATATGTATCCAAAATTCAACGCTTTTCAAAACAAAAATATATTCTCTTATGTGAATAAACAAGGAGAATTAGGCGGCATTATTTATTTTGAACTGGCTCCTGCCCGACCGGATTTGGTTCTAAAAGATCTGATTAAAATTGCGCATCCAGAATTGTTAAAAAACTATGATTTAACTTTTTATGAAAGGTTGAAATAAGTTTAAATGTTGAAAGTTAGAAAGTTAGAAAGTTATCTTTTTATCCCTGATCAAAAAATCAAAATTTGAAATTTAATTATAAGTTTTCTTAACCCTTCCCTTGTAAACTTTCAACTTTTTAAAACAATTTGATTTGCCCCTCTCCATCAGCAGGTTTGTCATTTTCTGAATTGGAATTATCATCAGAAGAATCCACATTATTGTCTATCACCTCTTCATCAGTAACTTCTACATCTTCAATTACAGGAGGTTCGTATGGTAATGGCTCCAATATATTCACCTGCTTAATTTTATCGGCAGTCAATTGATTTCCTTGTGCTTTTATTCCTTTAATGGCAATAAAATCTTCAAAATTCAGTAAAATAGGATCCAGATTTCGTTTAGAAAACAGCACTTCTGCCATTGGTCTGTAATCTGTGGAAACAATTTCCAATTGTGATTTTGGATGTTCAGAGATAAAAACTTCTTCCTTATTCGGATTATCGATCATAAATCGTTTTACATAGTATTTTTCCTTCTCGCCATCATAATAAATCACAGAAATCGGTTTTTCTGGAGTCCATTTTTCGAGCACAATCATATCACTGTCAAAATGGGTGGTCAATTCTGGTTTGATGGTTTTAATGATTCCTTTCTGGTTGATAATTAACAAACGATCTTCCGGCTTAAATTCCCCCAACAACTCCCCTCTATTATCTACATTTAGACGTTGTACGATTTCATCAAACCAAATTTTTCGAGGTTTTAGTGTTGAAACACCTTCCGATTTTAATTCAATTTTTTTAATAGCGTGCTTTGAAACTATGTTTCCTTTAGAACTTCGCCCTTTTATGGCCAAGTCTGAAAAATCAATATCCCATTTCAATTTTTTCACACTTCCGGTAGCACGTAAATTAATAGTGACTGTTTCAGCCTCTCCATTCGGATTTACAGTAAAATAAAGCACCTGAGATCCTTTATTTCCGGCTGTTAAATTATATTCCTTATCACGCGTAACTCCGGTAACGTTGAAACGTTTTATATAACTCGGGCCATTTTTACCATCTCTATAGATCATATTGTAAACGGTACGCGTATCGTTCTTTTTAAACAATGCCACATGAATAATGTCTTTTCCCACAAACGTTTTGGAATCTACTTTTGTGACCACCATCACCCCGTCTCTTCTAAAAACAATCACGTCATCAATATCAGCACAGTCATCAACATATTCATCTCGTTTTAAGGAAGTTCCAATAAAACCTTCTTCCCTGTTTACGTATAATTTTGTGTTTCGCATCACCACTTTGGTTGCTATAATATCGTCAAATAGGCGAATTTCCGTTAAACGCTCTTTTCCTTTACCGTATTTTAGTTTTAAATTTTTAAAATAGTCGATGGAAAATTCTATGATATTGGCCAAATGCCTTTTTACTTCTTCAATTTTTTCTTCTAAACTTTCAATAAATTGTTTGGCTTTGTCAATATCAAATTTTGATATTTTTTTTATGCGAATTTCTGTAAGTCGCACAATATCTTCTTCTGTAATGGGACGTTTTAAATGTTTTATGTGCGGTTGCAAACCTTCATCTATTGCTTTAATTACACCTTCCCAGGTATCCTGATCCTCAATATCCCTGTAAATTCTATTTTCAATAAAAATACGTTCCAGTGAAGCGAAATGCCATTGTTCGTCCAATTCATTTAATTGGATTTCAAGTTCCAGCTTCAACAATTCTACAGTATGGTTTGTTGAGCGAATCAATATTTCCGAAACACCTATAAATACCGGTTTATTGTCATCAATAACGCAGCACAAAGGCGAAATCGGGTTTTCACAACTGGTGAAAGCATATAGCGCGTCAATGGTTTTATCCGGTGAAATACCACTTGGCAAATGCACCAGGATTTCAACATTGGCAGCTGTATTATCTTCTATTTGCCTTATTTTAATCGTCCCTTTTTCATTCGCTTTTAAAATGGAATCAATTAGACTTGAAGTTGTTGTTCCGAAAGGAATTTCGGTAATGACCAATGTTTTTTTATCAAGTTGGGAAATTTTTGCCCTAACCCTGATTTTCCCTCCTCTTTTTCCATCTTGATATGCTGAGGCATCTGCAATTCCTCCAGTTAAAAAATCTGGAATCAATGTAAAAGGTTTCCCTTTTAAATGTTTTATGGAAGCATCAATCAGTTCATTAAAATTATGTGGCAAAATTTTGGTTGAAAGTCCAACCGCAATTCCTTCTGCGCCCTGAGCCAGCAACAACGGAAACTTAACTGGCAAATCTATTGGTTCTTTCTTTCTTCCGTCATAGGTAGATTGCCAATCTGTAGTTTTAGGATTGAAAACAACATCCAAAGCAAATTTTGACAAACGTGCTTCAATATAACGTGCTGCCGCAGCCCTGTCCCCGGTTAAAATATTTCCCCAGTTTCCCTGCATATCAACCAGCAATTCCTTTTGCCCCAGTTGCACCAAAGCATCAGATATAGAAGCATCGCCGTGAGGATGGTATTGCATGGTGTGACCAACAACGTTTGCCACTTTATTATAACGCCCGTCATCCAAATCCTTCATAGAATGCATTATTCTGCGCTGAACTGGTTTAAAACCATCTTTTAAAGCAGGAACCGCACGCTCTAAAATAACATAAGAGGCATAGTCCAAAAACCAGTCTTTATACATTCCCGTGACCTTGGTAATGGTTTCCTGATTGCCAAACTCCTCGTTAATATGTTCGTTTTCGTTGATTTCTTCTTCTTCCATAGTATTCAATTCCAAAATCCTTCAATAAAGAAGGTGCATTCTATTCTTAAAAAGCTATAAGTTAATGTTACAAAATAAATTAAAAAATCATAATTTATAATTCGTAAATCAAAAATTACTCTTCAATAATATCCAATTCAAATTTTAAATTTTCTATGATAAACTTTTGACGGTCGGGTGTGTTTTTCCCCATATAAAATTCAAGCATTTTATCGATAGACATTTCTTTATCAAGCATAACAGGATCCAAACGAATGCTTTCACCAATAAAATTGGCAAATTCATCGGGTGAAATCTCCCCCAACCCTTTAAATCGTGTAATTTCCGGTTTTCCTTTTAGGGAATTAATTGCATTTTGTTTTTCTTCCTGAGAGTAACAATAAAAAGTTTGTTTTTTATCCCTGACCCTGAACAACGGCGTATCTAAAATATATAAATGGCCTTCTTTGATCAATTCAGGAAAAAACTGCAAAAAGAAAGTGATTAACAATAAGCGAATATGCATCCCATCTACATCGGCATCGGTTGCAATCACAATATTGTTATATCTTAACTCTTCTATGGATTCTTCAATATTTAAAGCAGCCTGCAGCAAGTTAAATTCCTCATTTTCATATACGATTTTTTTATTCATCCCATAGGAATTCAATGGCTTTCCTCTTAAACTGAATACGGCTTGTGTATTTACATTTCTGGATTTGGTAATAGAACCGCTGGCAGAATCTCCTTCTGTAATAAACAAGGTGCTTTCCAACCGATTTTCTTTCTTTAAATCATTTAAATGAACCCTGCAATCGCGTAATTTTTTATTGTGTAAACTGGCTGTTTTTGCGCGTTCACGGGCCAATTTACGAATACCCGATAAATCGTTTCGTTCTTTTTCAGCCTGTAATATTTTCTTTTGAATTCTTTCAGCTGTAACCGGATTTTTATGAAGATAGTTGTCTAAATTCGTCTTCACAAAATCGGTAATAAATGTCCGCACTGAAGGCAATCCGTCGCCCATTTCCGTAGAACCTAATTTTGTTTTGGTCTGACTTTCAAAAATGGGTTCCATGACTTTTATGCTGATGGCAGAAACAATTGATTTTCGAATATCTGAAGCTTCATAGTTTTTACCAAAAAACTCGCGTATTGTTTTCACTATGGCTTCTCTAAAAGCATTTTGATGCGTACCTCCTTGTGTGGTATGTTGCCCGTTTACAAAAGAATGGTATTCTTCGCTATATTGCGCTTTGCTGTATGTAATTGCAACTTCAATGTCATTTCCTTTTAAATGAATTATTGGAAACAACATGGCATCTTCATCAATATTTTCTTCCAACAAATCTTTTAATCCATTTTCTGAAAAATATTTTTCTCCATTAAAAATGATGGTTAAACCCGTGTTTAGGTACACATAATTTTTAATCATTTTTACAATATACTCGTTTCTGTACTTGAATTTTGTAAAAATGCTTTTATCCGGAACAAAGGTTACTTTGGTTCCTTTGCGATGCGTTGTTTCTTCAGGTTTTTCAACGTAGGTTATATTTCCTTTTTCAAATTCGGCATAAACGGTTTTTCCTTCTCTAAAAGATTGTACTTTAAAATAAGATGACAGGGCGTTTACCGCTTTGGTTCCCACACCATTTAAACCAACAGATTTTTTAAAAGCAAGAGAATCATATTTTCCGCCGGTATTCATTTTAGAAACCACATCAACCACTTTTCCCAACGGAATACCACGTCCGTAATCACGAATGGTGACCGTCTCTTCTTTCACCAAAACTTCAATTGTTTTGCCGGCACCCATCACATATTCATCAATGGAGTTATCAATAACTTCCTTAATAAGAATGTAAATACCGTCATCTGGAGATGAGCCGTCGCCTAATTTTCCGATATACATTCCGGGACGAAGTCGAATATGTTCTTTCCAATCGAGTGACCGAATATTATCCTCGGTATATGCTGTTTGATCTGTCATTTATATCCTGTGATTCTTGAAGCGTGGCTAAAGTACTATTTTGCTTTAAGAAATAAAAAAAAGTAAGTCTAAATAATTATTAACACAAATAAGTTAAAAAGTTTGAAAGTTGAAAGTTGAAAATAAAGAGCATAACCATTAAATATTTAACCAATTCAAAAAAAATTAAACAGTTAAACAAATACACGATTAAACGCTTAAACAATTAAACATCTAAACGTTAAACCTAAAATGCATAACGTCACCATCTTGAACAATATATTCTTTACCTTCAACGCGCATTTTACCTGCTTCTTTTACTTTGGCTTCACTTCCGTATTTTACATAGTCTTCATAACTGATCACTTCTGCCCTAATAAACCCCTTTTCAAAATCGCTGTGAATTACGCCGGCTGCTTGTGGTGCAGTATCTCCTACATTAATTGTCCAAGCCCTTACTTCTTTAACGCCTGCGGTAAAATAGGTTTGTTGATTTAATAGTTTGTAGGCAGTTCTAATTAATAAAGAAGCTCCCGGTTCTTCTAATCCTATATCTTCCAAAAAAAGTTGACGTTCTTCAAAGGATTCCAATTCTGTAATATCAGCTTCTGTTCCAACAGCTAAAATGATAACCTCTGCGTTTTCATCTTTAACGGCTTCTTTGATGATATTTACATATTCATTTCCGGTAACGGCTGAATTTTCATCAACATTGCAAACATACAAGACAGGCTTGTCCGTAATAAATTGTAAGGGTTTTATATATTCTTCACGCTCTTTAGCTGCTAAATCAATAGCTCTTACTGAAATTGCCGATTCCAATCCTTTTTTAACTTTTTCTAGAGCATCCAATTCTTTTTGAGCTTCTTTATTTCCTGTTCTGGCAGCTTTTTTTACCTTATCAATTTTTTTGTCTAAAGTTTCTAAATCTTTTAACTGAAGTTCAATATCAATGGTTTCTTTATCCCTTAAAGGGTCAATGGTTGTATCGACATGGATAATGTTATCATTGTCAAAACAACGAATTACATGGATAATAGCATCTGTTTCCCGAATATTTGCTAAAAATTGATTTCCCAGCCCTTCACCTTTGCTTGCACCACGAACCAAACCTGCAATATCAACAATATCAACTGTGGCGGTTTGCACACGCTGAGGTTTTACCAATTCTTCCAATTTGGTTAATCGGCTGTCCGGCACATTTACCACACCTATATTTGGTTCTATAGTGCAAAACGGAAAATTTGCGCTTTGCGCTTTTGCATTGGACAAACAATTAAATAAGGTTGATTTCCCAACATTTGGCAATCCTACAATACCAGCTTTCATAATATATTTTTTAATTTTTCATTCTAAAAAGAGTGTCTTTTTAGAGCGTGCAAATATACTATTTTCAATCATATAAATTAAGCTTTTTTAACCTAACTTATTGCTTACAAATATTGTTGATGACACTACGTTAACATCATTGCTTTCAGCAAATACTTATACTTTCTTTAGCCTATCTTATGAAATATCTAAATTTATTTTTACCCTTGGTGGAAATAACATTTTTAACACCTATACCACTCCTCAATTTGATGGATGGACTGATCAAGGAAGTTTAATGGATTCAGTTCAAATGGGTTCTGATGGCGCTTATTTCTTTGGAAGAATTTCTTTTAAATTATAAGAGTTGCTTTATAGATGAATTAAAAAGAAGGTGTATTTTTAAAAAATACACCTTCTTTTTTTATCTCAAATATTATAAAAAACTAAGGATGTAACTCTAAATACTTCTTTACAAAAGCGTTAATACCTTCCTCTAAATTGGTTTCCGGTTTAAAATTAATATAGTTGAATAAACTTTCAACATTGGCGTAAGTGCTTTGCACATCGCCTGGCTGCATTGGTTTAAATACCATTTTTCCTTTTTTGCCCAACGCTTTTTCAATGGCTGTTATAAAATCCATTAGAGCAACCGGACTATTATTTCCAATATTGAATAACTGATATGGTTTTGTGCTTTTTGATGAAGTTGGTTTTTTCGGATTAAATTCCGGATTATTTTCTTTTGGAGCCAATGGCAATAATCGCTTAACACTCTCGACAATATCACCAACATAGGTGAAATCGCGACTCATGTTTCCGTTGTTAAACACTTCAAATTCTTTATTTTCAATAATGGCTTTTGTAAAAATATGCAGCGCCATATCTGGTCTGCCCCAAGGACCATAAACCGTAAAAAACCGCAATCCGGTTGAAGGAATGTTGTATAAATTGGCATAAGAATGTGCCATCATTTCATTGGCTTTTTTGCTTGCGGCATACATCGCCAATGGATGATCAGTACAGTTGTCCTCCTGAAAAGGAATTTCTTCACTTAACCCATAAACGGAACTTGAAGAAGCAAACAACAAATGCTCCACCGGAAAAACCCTGCAACTTTCCAAAATATTTAAGAATCCAGTAATATTGCTGTCCACATAAGCATGCGGATTTTCCAATGAATATCTTACACCTGCCTGCGCCGCCAAATTTACCACATAATCAAATTGTTGTTCTTTAAAAAGATTTTTGAGTAGCGGTAAGTCCGTTAGGTCAAGTTTTATAAAAGAAATACCAGCCAACTTTTGCAATTTATTATATTCAATTGCATCAGTTTCAAATCCCAGGTCTTTTAAACGCGCATATTTTAGTTGGGGGTCATAATAATCGTTAATATTGTCCAATCCAACAACTTCATAATTTGATTTCACTAACAGTTTTGCCAAATGATGGCCAATAAAACCTGCCATTCCGGTAATTAATACTTTCTTCATTTAAAAGAGATTGGATTTATAATTCAAACAAAAATAAAACTAATTAACCAAACCACTTAAATGCGTCCTATTTATTTCTAAAAGAATGCTAAAAAATTGAAATATACTGCCTAAATTTGACCAGTAAAATAAAAAAAATGAACAAACAATTAATAGAATGCGTTCCAAACATTAGTGAAGGACGCGATACTGCCAAAATAAATGCCATTACTGCCGTTGTTGAAACTGTTGAAGGCGTTAAATTATTAGATGTTGATCCAGGAAAAGCCACTAACAGAACGGTAATTACTTTCGTTGGAGAACCAGAGAATGTGATTGAAGCTGCATTTAGATTGATTAAAAAAGCAGCGGAATTAATAGATATGAGCAAACATTCAGGTGAACATCCGCGCTTTGGTGCCACCGATGTTTGTCCGCTCGTCCCAATTTCCGGAATTTCTTTAGAGGAAGCGGCAGTTTTTGCCCATAAATTAGGCGAACGCGTTGGAAAAGAATTGGGAATTCCCGGTTATTATTATGAAAATGCAGCAACCGATGAATCGCGCAAAAATTTAGCGAGCTGTCGTGCCGGAGAATACGAAGGATTGAAAGAAAAATTGGGAAATCCAACGTGGAAACCCGATTTCGGTCCGGCAGAATTTAACGAAAATGTTTCAAAAACGGGCGCTATTGCCATTTCTGCACGCGATTTTTTAATTGCCTACAACATCAACTTAAACAGCACTTCAACAAGAAGAGCGAATGCCATTGCTTTTGACATTCGTGAAGCAGGAAGGGTAAAATATGAAAACGGTGTTTCAGGGAAAGTGATGGTTGATAAAAATGGGGAAACGGTTCGCATTCCCGGGAAATTAAAAGAGGTTAAAGGAATTGGCTGGTATATTGAAGAATACGGAATTGCACAAATCTCCTATAATTTGACAAATATCAACATCACTCCTATGCACATCGCGTTTGATGAAACCGAAAAATGTGCCATTGAAAGAGGTTTACGAGTTACAGGATCGGAATTGATTGGATTAATTCCGCTAAAAGCTATGTTGGATGCTGGGGATTATTTTTTACGCAAACAAGAACGTTCTTTAGGAATTTCAGAAGCGGAGAAAATAAAAATCGCTGTAAAATCTCTTGGATTGGATGACTTAAAACCTTTCCACCCAAATGAAAAAATTATAGAATATTTGATTAAGGACGATACAAAAAAACTGATCGATTTAACGGTCATCGGTTTTGCCGAAGAAACTGCTGCAGAGTCCATCGCGCCCGGAGGTGGTTCAATTTCAGCGTATGTTGGCGCTTTAGGAGTTTCATTAGGTACCATGGTTGCCAATTTATCGGCGCACAAAGCCGGTTGGGATGAAAAATGGGAGTTCTATTCTGATTGGGCTGTAAAAGGCCAAACTTATAAAAATAAATTATTGCAGCTGGTTGATGAGGATACCAACGCTTTTAATAAAATTATCGACGGATTCAGAATGCCGAAATCGACCGATGAAGAAAAAGAAGCACGCAAACAGGCAATAGAAAAAGCGACAATTTACGCAACTGAAATTCCTTTTCAGGTAATGGAAACCGCTTTTAATTCTATGGAAGTGATGCAGGCTATGTTAGAAGAAGGAATGCAAAGTTCAATTTCTGACGCCGGTGTTGGAGCCTTGTGCGCAAGAACTGCGGTTGTTGGCGCTTATTTTAATGTTCGTATCAATGCAAAAGATATCAAAGACAGGGTTTTTGCTGAAGCTATTTTAGCAAAAAGTGAAGTCATCTATAAAAAATCTATAGCCATCGAAAAAGAGGTTATGGATTTTATCTTTTCAAAAGTCTAAAAGTTGGAAAGTAAAAAGGTTAAAGGTCGAAGGTTTTAAAACTTTCGACTTTTAACCTTTTATAAGTCTCTTTTCTATATTCTTTTTTCCTTTCGAATTATAAACTAGCCAAACTCGCTTTTATGGTCTCTATTTTGGCCAAAGCATCAGCTTCTTTGTTACGTTCGTTTGCAATGACTTGTTCGGGTGCGCTGCTCACAAAACGTTCATTGCTCAATTTCTTTTGAACCGATTGTAAAAAACCCTTTGTATATTCCAACTCTTCCAATAATTTAACTTTTTCCTCTTCCACATTAATATCAGATTCCATAGGAATAAAATACTCATTGGATTTTACCCTATAACTTAAAGCGCCTTCCACTTTTTCTGAAACATAGCTCAGGTCAGTTATATTGCCCAGTTTTTCAATAATTGAGTCAAAATAATTCGTTGTATTTTCATTGTTGATCACCAAAAGTTCAATCGTATTTTTAAGTGCAATATTTCTATCTTTTCTGATGGTTCTAATTCCAGAAATCACTTCTGAAGCAAATTTAAAATCATTTATTAAAGTTTCATTTACTTCTGTTGTTTTTGGATATTCTGCAACGATCAACGCTTCTTCAGAAGTTCTGTCTGTAATATGTTGCCAGATTTCTTCTGATAAGAAAGGCATAAAAGGATGCAATATTTTTAGGTTATCTTCTAAAAAACCAACAACAGAACTGTATGTTTTGGCATCAATTGGCTGCTGATATCCAGGTTTTACCATTTCTAAAAGCCATGAAGAAAAATCATCCCAAATTAGTTTGTAGGTAATCATTAAAGCTTCACTAATGCGATATTGCTCAAATGATTTTTCAAGTTCACCTAAGGCTTGCTGAAATTTAGCATTGTACCATTCTATGGCCACTTTAGCAGCTTTTGGCTGTTCTATGGAATCCGAAACTTCCCATCCTTTAATTAAACGGAAGGAGTTCCAAATTTTATTTGAAAAATTACGTCCTTGTGCAACCAAATCTTCATCAAACAACAAATCGTTTCCAGCTGCAGAACACAATAACATTCCTACACGAACGCCATCGGCCCCAAATTTTTCGATCAATTCAATTGGATCAGGGGAATTTCCTAAGGATTTCGACATTTTCCTGCCTTGTTTATCTCGCACAATGCCCGTAAAATAAACATTGGTAAATGGTTTTTCATTTCTGAATTCATAACCTGCAAAAATCATACGGGCTACCCAAAAGAAAATAATATCCGGTCCTGTCACCAAATCATTGGTCGGATAATAGTAGTTAATTTCCTCATTATCGGGATATCTAATTCCGTCGAAAACAGAAATTGGCCATAACCAAGATGAAAACCAGGTGTCCAACGCATCAGGATCCTGAGTAATGTCGTTTGGACTTAGCTTTTTCCCGACTATTTCGGAAGCTAGTTTAACTGCTTCCTCTATTGTTGAAGCCACCACAAAATCGTTCACGCCATCACCGTAAAAATAAGCAGGAATCCTGTGTCCCCACCAAAGCTGGCGAGAGATATTCCAATCCCTTATATTTTCCAGCCAATGACGATACGTATTGTTATAATGTTTCGGAAAAAAATGAATTTCTTCATCTTCCAAAACCGCTTTTAATGCCGGTTTAACAATGGTGTCCATTTTCAAAAACCATTGGGCAGAAATTTTTGGTTCAATAACTTCCTTCGTTCTTTCTGAAGTGCCCACTTTGTGCACATAAGATTCAATTTTGACCAAACAACCTGAATTTTCCAATTCTTTGGTGATTTCTTTCCGAACAACAAATCGGTCTTTTCCTTCATATTGCAAGCCAAATGAATTCAACGTGGCATCATCATTAAAAATATCCACCACTTCCAAATGGTGTTTTTCTCCCAATATTTTATCATTTGGATCATGTGCAGGTGTTACTTTTAAACAACCTGTTCCAAATTCAATATCCACATATTCATCTTCAATAATTGGTACTATCCTGTTTGCAATGGGAACAATGGCGCTTTTGCCTTTTAAATGCGAAAAACGCGGATCATTTGGGTTGATACAAATAGCGGTGTCGCCAAAAATTGTTTCAGGACGGGTGGTTGCGATGGTTAAATATTCATTGCTGCCTTCAATTTTATATTTCAGATAATATAAATTGCCCGCTTTTTCTTCATAAATTACTTCTTCATCAGACAAGGTTGTTTTAGCGGAAGGATCCCAATTTACCATTCTATAACCACGATAAATCAATCCTTTTTTATATAAATCAATAAAAACATTGTTGACTGATTCGCTTAAATCAGGGTCCATTGTAAACTTTGTTCGTTCCCAATCACAGGAAGCGCCCAATTTTTTAAGCTGTTCCAAAATAATTCCACCGTGCTCATCCGTCCATTTCCAGGCATGTTTTAAAAATTCTTCCCTTGTTAAGTCCGATTTCTGAATTCCTTGTTCTTTTAATTTAGCGACAACTTTAGCTTCAGTGGCAATAGATGCATGGTCCGTTCCGGGAACCCAACATGCATTGAATCCTTTTAATCTGGATCTTCTAATCAATACATCCTGAATGGTATTGTTCAGCATATGCCCCATATGTAAAACACCAGTTACGTTTGGTGGCGGAATTACAATGGTATAAGGCTCTTTTTCATTGGGTGTTGAATGAAAATAGTTATTTTTCATCCAGTAATCATACCATTTATTTTCTATTTCTTTGGGACTATAATTTGTTGCTAAACTCATTTTGGTATATTATTTGTAATACAATTCGCAAATGTACAATTATAAGGGATATCATAAAATATTTTGAAAACATAAAAAAAGTATTAACTTTACATTTTAAATAGAAAAAATATGAGAAAAATTATTACAATAATGGTATTGGGATTTTTAACATTCACTATGAATGCCCAAGAAACTGAAAAACCAAAAGATTCAAATGCACCAGCGTTTGAGTTTGTTACCGAAGTTATTGATTACGGTAAAATTGAATTGAATGCTGATGGCGTTCGTACATTTAAATTTAAAAATATCGGAAAATCTCCTTTAGTAATCACCAATATTAAATCGAGTTGCGGATGTACAGTTCCAAAAAAACCAACTGAACCTATTATGCCAGGAGAAAGTGGAGAAATTGAAGTTAAATACGCCACCAATAGACCAGGAGGTTTTTCAAAAACAATTACCGTAAGTTCTAATGCAGATGAACCTGTTAAAACTTTACAAATTAAAGGAATTGTTTCAAAAGAGTAAATTCAAATAATTTATAAAAAAAAGACCTTCATTAATGAAGGTCTTTTTTTATTTCAGCATATCTTTTAGATAGAAATGATATTCATAATCTTGTCCGTTTCTTTCAACAACCAATGAAATTTTAGTATTTTCTTTCTGAAAAAATTTTCCGACTATTTCATCCAATTCCATTTCATGCGTAAACTTTCCGTTGATTTTAATCACGATATCTCCAGCCAATAATCCGGTCTCATATGCAGGAGAACCTTCACGTAAAATATGAATTTTATAGGATGGCTTAAAGGTATATTTATAACTATAATCAAGTATTACGGTATTTTGCTTGTTGACTTTGCGGTCTGTTAACCCAATTGATGCATAATTTTGTTCTCTTACCAATAGTTTTCCATTATAAACAAGCTCTATACCACTCATATTATACCTGAAAGGCTCCTTAAATGATCTTCCTTTTTTAAAGGAGATTTTCTTATTTCCATAATCAAATATCACTTTGAATCGTTTTAAAACAGAAGCGCCCAAACTCCCGTTTCTTTCTTCAAACTCTCGGGCATTAGAAATGGATTCATCATCAGGAAATGAAACTGTTGGTTTTTTTAATTCAAATTTCCCAATTACCAAAGCATCAATAAAAGCTCTTTTTCCATAAACAGCTCCACTTAATCCTTCTCCCAAAAAATCATTAAAATATTTTTTTGGAAGTAAAATATCGGGATGACTATTTTCAAACAGCCACAAGGCATCACTCCCCCCAGAATCAATTAACAATTTAACAGGAATAATTTTATTGGAAACTGGACCTAATTTTATCCCAACATCAATATATGGTTTTTGCTTAAAAAACGACAAATCAAAAGTTTCGCATTTTTTACAAACTTTATGTTTGTATTTATTGGGATTGTAAAAGCTAATTCGTTTTGTGCCATAATTTATATCAACGATAAAATCTTTTAAAATTTCATAACCAATAATTCCATGAACGGTAATCCCAAGCTTTGAAGACAAATCAAAACTGTCATCCAAAATCAGATATAAGCTTTGATCGTAACCTCTAACATTACTAAATGTAAATAGGTTGCCTTTAGACACTATGGCTTCAACCGGTTCTTCACTTCCCAAACCCTGTAACCTTACCTTCTCCTTGTTATGAAGCATCACGGAATCCTTGCTGTTTAAATTAAATAACAGTGTTGCCCCAACACCTGAATCCAATATAAAATTCAATGGTCTTCCATTAACTTCTATGGGAAATACAATCAAATTATTTAACAACTTAAACGAAACAGATTGCCTTTTCGCATCATTTTCGAGTTGAAACCTGCCTTGAGAAATTGCATTTGTCCAAACAAATAAGATGATTATCGAAAAAATAAGAGTTCTAAAATAGAGATTCAATATATTTTGCCTTTAATTTTTTGTTAAGTTACAAAAACACTTAATTATAACATAACTTTTATAAAAATTTTAACCTTTAACAAATGCATTTAAAAGCGAAGAATTTTAAAATTAATTTCGCAATTTTGCAGTCAACTATTTATAAATTTAATGCAATGCCTAAAATCTCATATAAAGGTGCAACTATGCCAGAATCTCCAATAAGAAAACTGGTTCCTTTTGCTGAAAATGCTAAAAAAAGAGGAATTGAAGTTTTTCATTTGAATATTGGGCAGCCTGATATAAAAACACCCAAAGTTGCGCTTGAAGCTGTAATAAACAACACTATTGAAGTGCTTGCCTATAGCCGTTCTGAAGGATCTGAGGAATATCGAAAAAAAATTGCAAATTATTATAATAAAAGAAATATTCCCGTAACTGCCAATGAAATTATTGTCACCACAGGAGGTTCTGAAGCTTTATTGTTCGCTATGGGAAGCATTACCGATCCAGGTGATGAAATTATTATTCCTGAACCATTTTATGCAAATTATCTAGGTTTTTCAACTGCATCTGGTGTGAATGTTGTACCTGTAATTTCAAAAATTGAAGACAATTTTGCATTGCCGCCCATAGAGGAATTTGAAAAATTGATTTCTTCAAAAACCAAAGCCATTTTAATTTGTAATCCAAATAATCCAACCGGGTATTTATATTCCAAAGAGGAAATTCAAAAATTGGCCGATATTGTAAAAAAACACGATTTGTTTTTAATTTCTGATGAAGTTTATAGAGAATTTATTTACGACAATGAAGTACACCATTCTGTATTAAGCGGATTTGGCTTAGACAATCATGCGATTGTTATTGATTCTGTATCAAAACGTTACAGTATGTGTGGCGCACGAATCGGCTGCTTGGTTTCTAAAAACAAGGAAGTTCTCAGTACTGTTTTAAAATTTGCACAAGCACGATTAAGCCCGCCTACTTTTGCGCAAATTGCAAGTGAAGCCGCTTTAGAAACGCCACAATCCTATTTTGATGAGGTAATTGTTGAATATAAAGCCAGAAGAGATATTTTAATAACCGAATTAACAAAAATTGAAGGTGTAAAAGTTGCCAAACCAAAAGGTGCCTTTTATTGCGTTGCGGAGCTTCCTGTTGATGATGCCGATAAATTTGCGCAATGGTTGTTGGAAGATTTTAACCTGAACAATCAAACTGTTATGGTGGCTCCTGCTGCCGGATTTTATTCCACAAAAGGAATTGGAACAAAACAAGTGCGAATTGCCTATGTCCTAAAAAAAGAGGACCTTGTTCGTTCCGTGGAAATATTGAAAGCCGGAATCAAAAAATACAATGAAACGAGCATAACAAATTTTGATACACATAGGAATGATTAATGGCGAACAGCAGCTGTTACCGCTAAAAAATAAAATTTAAACAGATGAAAACTAGTTGAAAATTCAACAAAACATATCATTAAAATCTTATAATACGTTTGGCATTCATGTAAATGCCAAACGTTTTGTTTCAGTGAATTCCATTAAAGAATTAAAGGAAATAATAGCTTCTGAAAAAAATATATTTCTTTTGAGCGGAGGAAGCAACATATTACTGACCAGCGATGTGAAAAAATTGGTAATCCACATAAATACTAAAGGAATTATCGTTAACGATTTTGCTGCTGATGAAGTTTTGGTAACTGCAGAAGCTGGTGAAAATTGGCACGAATTAGTACTTTGGTGTGTTTCTCAAAACTATGGCGGATTGGAAAATTTGGCATTAATTCCAGGAAATGTCGGCACTTCTCCAATTCAAAATATTGGTGCTTACGGTGTTGAAATTAAAGATGTTTTTCACCAACTTGAAGCCCTTGAAATTAAAACCGGCAAAACCAAAATTTTCACAAATCAGGAGTGTAATTTTGGATACAGAAATTCTATTTTTAAAAATGAGTTAAAAGGAAAATACATTATTACCAGTGTTACTTTTAAACTCACCAAAAAAAATCACAGTATCAATATATCGTATGGTGCCATAAAAGATTTATTGACAGATAAGGAAAAACCTTCCATCAAAGAAATTGCAGATGCCGTAATTGCCATTAGACAAAGCAAACTTCCTGATCCCAAGGAAATTGGAAACAGCGGAAGTTTTTTTAAAAATCCGGTAATCACCATAGATGTATTTAAAGAATTAACAAAAAAGTATCCCGAAATTCCACATTATGTGATTTCCGAAAACGAAATTAAAATTCCCGCCGGCTGGTTAATTGAACAATGCGGATTTAAAGGAAAACGTTTTGGAGATACCGGTGTACATGAAAAACAAGCATTGGTTTTGGTGAATTACAACAATGCAAGCGGCAAAGAAATTTACGCGTTAGCACAAAAAATACAACAAGAAGTAATGGAAATTTTTAAAATAGCACTTGAAATTGAAGTGAATGTGATTTAGACAGTTACTTCCAATAATTTACAATTTTTTGAGGCTATCATCACTTTATTAGCAATAGCCGGAATTAGTACTGTTTCTCCTAAGTTAAGCTTTTCGGAATGCTCATCGACTGAAATTGTAGCCTTTCCTTGAACGCACATAAAAATCACAAAGGAATCTGTTTCCCCGTAATCCAATTCCTTTTTTCCAACAACATGAATAAAATTAGTTGTAAAATACTCGCATTTTACGATTGTATTCAATGAATTTATATAAGTGGAATATTGGTGTTTTGCCTTGATTTTATCGCTAAAATTGATGGCCTCAATGGCCAGGTCTGTATGTAATTCTCTCGGATTTCCATTGTCATCAACCCTATCCCAATCATAAATTCTATAGGTAATATCTGAGGTTTGCTGAATTTCGGCCAACACAATTCCAGCCCCGATGGTATGAACCGTTCCTGGCTCAATAAAAAAAGCATCGCCCGCTTTTACTCTTTCATAATTTAAGATGGAAGGTATTTTTTTTTCAGCGACATAATTTAGATATTGATCTGGCGTAATTTCTTTATTAAATCCAATAATAAGTTTTGAACCTTGATCAGCCTGCATAATATACCACATCTCCGTTTTTCCAAATGAATTGTGACGTTTTTTTGCAAGCTCATCATTTGGATGCACCTGAACAGACAAATCCTGTTTTGCATCAATAAATTTTATCAACAAAGGAAAATTATTCCCGAAACGGTTATAATTATTTATGCCAATCAATTCGTTTTTGTAGGTTTCCAACAATTCACCTAAGGTTTTTCCTTTTAATTTTCCATTTGAAACCACAGAGACATTATGGTCAACATCAGACAGTTCCCAACTTTCACCAACATTATTAGAGGTTGATTTTTTATGAAGTTGAGTCATTAATTTTGTTCCGCCCCAAATTTTTTCTTTTAAAATGGGATAAAACTTAATAGGATAATTATGCATCTAATTTAATAGTTTTTTTAAAGTTTGTATTACAACATCGAGTTCTTTAACGGTGTTAAATTTACTAAACGAAAATCGAACTGAAGTTTTTTCCGCTTCTTTTTCTGGTAATATTGCATGTAAAACATGCGACCCTATATTGCTTCCACTCTGACAAGCACTTCCTCCGGAAACCGCAATACCTTTTAAATCTAAATTAAAAAGCAACATAGCGTAAACTTTCTGAAAACGAACATTTAAAATCGTGTAGCTACTGTCGGTTTCACTATCTGAATGGCCATTAAATTCAATGCCTTTAAAGTGGAGCTTTAATTCATTTATAAAATAATTCTTTAAACCTTGAATATAAGTGGACTCTTCCTGCATATTTACACAAGAAATTTCCAGCGCTTTTTCCATTCCTAAAATACTGTGTACGTTTTCTGTTCCTGCTCTGGCGCCTCGCTCCTGCTCACCCCCATGCAAAATTGGATGAATACCAAATCCTTTTTTTATGTAGGCAAATCCAACCCCTTTGGGGCCATGAAATTTATGGGCACTTGCCACAAAAAAATCAATAGGTATTTTCTTTAGGTCCATATTAAAATGTCCAATACCCTGCACTGAATCAGAATGAAATAAAGCATTGTTGGCCATACACAATTCTGAAACTTTTTCAAGGTTCAAAATGTTGCCAATTTCATTATTCACATACATTAAACTCACCAATTTTTTTTCACCGGATTCTTGCAGCAATTGTGCTAAATGCGCATAATTTATGGCACCTTTCTCATCTAAATCAACATACTTTACAGTAATACCAAATTCTTTTTGCAAGTTTTCCATGGTATGCAAAACTGCATGATGCTCAATTTTTGATGATATCATGACAGAAACACCCAAATTGGTTACGGCATTTCTCAAAATTAAATTATCAGCTTCACTTCCACCGGCCGTAAATATAATTTCCTGGGCTGAAGCATTAAAATGTTTCGCAATATTTTTTCGGGAAGTTTCAACTAAAGATTTCGCCTTTCGCCCAACGTGGTGTATTGATGAAGGATTCCCATAAGTAGAGGCCATTGCGCTTGAAACAGCATCAATTACTTCGGGTAATATTGGTGTTGTAGCTGCGTTATCTAAGTAGATTGTTTTCATTAAAACAAAAGTAATTAAAATAGTTGGTTTCAATTAACGTAGACTTGCCTAAAAACTGTTATTTTTGTGTTGAAATTATAACTTATGAAGAAACTATTGATACTCTTTTTAGCTTTCACCCTCAATGCTTGCAACGATGGGGATTTTGATGTTCCTGTCTTTGAATTTACAGAAACAGTGAATAAATGCGGTGAATCTGTTTTATATATCACAAACACTCAAAAAACTGAAGTATTGGTTTTAACACTACCCCCAAAAGCTATTGATACCATAGTAAAAGCACAAGATTTCCCTATTTCAGCAACAGTAACTGCAACCTATCGGATTGTTGATAAAGCTATTGGTGCGAACTATTTTTGCCAGGACATTCCGCCATTGGAACCTAAGATTGTAAAAGAAATTAAAGCTGATGATGGAGGAATTGTAAACATTATAACGATAGAAGTTTTGACAAATGGTGCTATAACTAGCTATAATCACGAAATTACCATTTCGAATTTGTTGCTTAAGGATGGTAATGAACGCATTTATCATGAAAATTTTGTTTTTGGCACTTTAAAAATTAAGAATTAATTTTTAGGATTTTGATAGATTTTTACTTCCGTTGCGCCCAAACCGTACTTTTGAAATGAGGCATCATTCCAGTAAACATTGTAATTTTTAAACAAATATTCCAACTCTGTTTTTAAGACTCCTGCGCCCATTCCGTGAATAAAAACAATTTTTGGAATCTTGTTTTTTATGGCAAATTCCAATTTATGTTTTGCGGTTTCTAATTGAAGCGTCAACATATCATAATTGTCCATTCCTTTTGTTGAAGCCGTCAGCTGATTGATGTGTAAATCGACTTCCATGGGCGGCAACTTATCAGGTTTTACGGTTGATTTATATTTTATAGTTTGTTTCCTGGAAGAAGTTTCATTAATTTTTTCCGATAAAAATTCATTGTCAATATCGCTGAATTTAGAAAGCTCTTTTTGACTTTCTCTTATGATTACCAATTCATTTGGCGCATATTCATAAGAAAACCCATCATTATCTTCAATTACAATTTTATTGGGATGCACCTCTGTAACTTTCCCTCTAATAACATCATCAAGAACAGCTATCTTATCTCCAACCTTAAAATCCATATTCTTATTTTTTATTGATTTTGTGAAAATTATTAAACAAAGTTATGACAATAATTTGTTCAAAAATAGAATTAAAACACAAACTGTTGCCAATACTTCGGAACAATTTTTTAAAATCAGAAATATATTTAGAAACAGACATTTTAAAGAATAAATTCGTCATAATTATATCGGAATCCTACAAGTTAATTAATATTTTTCTTAATTTGGTTTATTGAAATTAAATCTAAAAAAGTGACTATGAACCAACATCCACCAAAAAACTATCTGATAGAATCCATTTTAGTTACCATATTTTGTTGTATGCCATTAGGAATTGTGGGTATCATATTTGCCGCACAGGTAAATGCTAAATTTGAAGCCGGAGACTATGACGGTGCCCTTAAAGCTTCTAAAGAAGCTAAAAAATGGATGGCTTGGGGTTTAATATCAAGCGTTGTAATTGGGCTATTTTACCTTATTTCTATATTTTTATTTGGCGGTTCGGCATTTATGGGAAATTATTGGCAACTTTAAATTGATGAAACGAACATAATAAATTTTGATACTCAAAGGAATGATAAATGGCGAACTGCATCTGTTACCGCTGAAAAATAAAATTTAAACAGATGAAAATTAAAAATGTTGGGATTGTAGTTGGCTTAATAAGTTTGGGAGTATTTTATTTTCTGATCAACCCAAATGAGGTGAATTTTTTTCTTAAATGTCCTTTATATGATGTAACTGGATTTTATTGTCCGGGTTGCGGAAGCCAACGCGCGACCCATCAGCTTTTAAATTTTAATTTTTTTGGTGTTTTACAACAAAACATACTGTATTTTATAAGTTTACTCATTTTAACTTATCACCTAATTGTAACAGGCATAAATACAATTTTCAAAAAGCATATTTATAATTATATCTATCACCCTAAAACACCTTTGATAATTTTAGTGGTTATTCTTATTTTTTGGGTACTTCGAAATATTCCTTATTATCCGT
This sequence comes from Flavobacteriia bacterium, assembly GCA_024635575.1. Lineage (GTDB taxonomy): Bacteria > Bacteroidota > Bacteroidia > Flavobacteriales > Flavobacteriaceae > Lutibacter. The sequence goes on along the minus strand of JAGXIN010000044.1, from coordinate 7,741 downwards.
TTAATTTACTGGCACCTAATTAAAAAAGCACCCAATTGGGTGCTTTTTTTATAGATTTAATATGTTTATTTTATAGCTTCAAAATCGGTGTCCATGGTTATATAATCCAAAAACTCCCTCCGTACGTTTTCATCCTTAAATTTACCTCCAAACTCTGATGTTACGGTACTGCTGTCAATATCGCGAACGCCACGTGAATTTACGCATAAATGTTTGGCATCAATAACACAGGCCACATCTTTTGTACCCAATGCTTCCTGCAGAGATTGCACAATTTGCATGGTCAAACGCTCCTGAACTTGTGGTCTTTTCGCAAAATAATCAACAATGCGATTCATTTTAGACAATCCAATAACATTTCCGTTAGAAATGTAAGCTACATGCGCCCTGCCAACAATCGGCAATAAATGATGCTCACAAGTTGAATAAACAACAATGTTTTTTTCAATCAACATTTCACCATATTTATAGTTATTGTCAAACGTTGATAATTTAGGTTTATTGGCTGGATTTAATCCTGCAAAAAGTTCATTTACGAATGCTTTCGCTACTCTTTTTGGGGTCCCTTTTAAACTATCATCTTCCAAATCCATCCCTAAAGTGGTCAAAATATCTTTTACACTTTCTTGAATACGTGCAATTTTTTCTTGGTCTGAAATATCAAAAGCATCAGCTCTTAAAGGTGTTTTAGCAGAAGATCCTACGTGATCATCTCCCCTTTCATCTATTCTATTTGTCATTGTTTTTTTAGCTTCAAACATTTTCTGTTAATTAGCATGCAAATTTACAACTTTGTTTTAAAGTTGGGCGGTGATTCTAATTAATTCTTTTAAATCGCAGTCTTCCTGTTCACCGCTTTGCATATTTTTTAAAGTGTAGGTATTGTTTTCAATTTCTGATGAGCCAACCATGACAACATATGGAATTTCTCTTTTGTTAGCGTAATTCATTTGCTTCTTCAATTTAGCGCTATCTGGATACAATTCCGATTTAATGTTATTTTTTCTAAGCTCCACCAAGGCTTTCATGCAAAAAGCAGCTTCCGCATCACCAAAATTAATAAACAGGACTTTTGGTTTTGGGAGTTCCAGAGATTTAAATAAATTTAATTCCTCAAGCACCAAATAAATACGGTCCAGTCCAAAAGAGATACCTACCCCACTCATATCATTTAAACCGAAAATTCCAGTTAAATCATCATATCTTCCGCCACCACCAATAGACCCCATATTAACGCCTTCCGGAGCGGAAACTTCATAAATCGCACCCGTATAATAATTTAATCCGCGAGCCAAGGTAACATCAATCACCAATTTGGCCGATTCCAGTCCAAACTTTTCAATGGCATCAACCACAAAACGCAAATCATCCACGCCATTGGTACCTTCTTTTGATTCGGTCAATAAAGCCTGCAACTGATTTAATTTATCCTGATTGCTTCCGTTAAAGTTGAATAAATGTTTCACTTTTTCAATGGCTTGTTCAGAAATGCCTTTTTCCAACATTTCTTTGGAAACACCTTCTGCCCCAATTTTATCCAATTTATCAAGCGCCACGGTAAAATCGATTAATTTGTCCTTAGCGCCAATAATTTCGGCAATACCGGCCAATATTTTACGATTGTTCAATTTGATGATAGTGCCGGTTAACTTTAACTTGCTAAAAACGGCATCATACAATTGCACAAATTCAATTTCCTGCCACAAACTTTTGCTTCCAACCACATCGGCATCACATTGAAAAAATTCTCTAAAGCGCCCTTTTTGTGGTCGGTCTGCCCGCCAAACCGGTTGCATTTGGTAGCGTTTAAAAGGAAATCCTATTTCGTTTTGGTGTTGTACCACATAACGGGCAAAAGGCACGGTTAAATCGTAACGTAACGCTTTTTCAGAAATTTTTGAAGTGACTTTTACACTGTCTTTTGCAACAAGCAGTTTATCTTCAACCTTACTCAAATAATCTCCCGAATTCAATATTTTAAAAATCAGCCGATCCCCTTCTTCACCATATTTTCCCATTAAGGTCTCGGAGTTTTCAAAACTTGGTGTTTCTATTGGCTGAAATCCATACGTTTCAAAAACTTGTTTAATTGTTGAAAATATATAGTTTCTCTTTGCCACTTCGGAAGGCGAAAAATCGCGAGTTCCTTTTGGTATGCTTGGTTTTTGTGCCATGTTGAAAAATTAGTTTGCAAATATCTAAAAATTAAAAAACTATTTAAAGGTTTTCTAACATTGATTTTTCTTTTGCAGATAAGGGAACTTCATTTGCAAATTTATATTTGGTCGGATAAACCGAAAGTATCATCAGGATTAAGATTCCGACTAAAATAAAATAAAAACTATTGTTGGATTCCATAGCAAAAATAACACACATCAAAGCCGGAAATTCAAGCATGGCAACCCTAAAAATATGTGCTGTGGTGTATTTAACTGCTTTTTGAGACAGATTGGCATTGGAGGGAATTTGTTTTAAGAGTTTGGTATATAAATATTTGCTGGACAAATTGCCCACAAAAGAAATAAGAATGGCCATATATAAAAACATTTTATCTTCCTCATAAGAAAAAAACAATTGGTCTCCAGCATTTAAAGCCACATAAGCTCCGAAAATAACAATTAAAAATAATAAGCCAAAATGAATTAATTGTAATGATTTCATGAAATCTTTTGGTTGTCTTTTGATATAACTCATAGTGTTGGATATTAGATTTAGAAGTTAGTAGTTAGAATTTAGATAAAATATTTTAATTGTTTGTTCTGTTTTTAAAAATCGCATTTGCTTTTTCAAGATCTTCGGGTGTGTCTATACCAATCGACATCTGATCGGTTTCAACCATTTTTACTTTAAATCCGTTTGCCAAAAAACGAAGGTTTTCCAATTTTTCTGTAGCTTCCAGCCTGTTCACTGGCAATTTAGTAATTTTTAATAAGGCTTCTTTTCTAAAAGCATAAATTCCTATATGTTTAAAATAAATGGCTAAAGATTCTTCTCTAGGATACGGAATAATCGAACGGGAAAAATACATCGCAAAATTTCGCTGGTCGGTGACTACTTTTACATTGTTGGGATTGTTAATTTCGGCTATGTTATCAATTTTAATCATTAAAGAAGCAATATCAATTTCATTTTTGGCGTCATTTCTAAAGACTTCCAACAATTTCAAAAGCGGTTCCTTTTTTGTGAAAGGTTCATCTCCCTGCACATTTACCACAATGTCAACATCCATATTTTCTATGGCTTCCGCTATCCTATCACTTCCCGATTCATGTTCCTTTTTACTTTTCAGGGCTTTTCCGCCGTTCGATATGATTTCATCAAAAATAATATTGCTATCTGTCACCACATAAACTTCATCAAACAAATTGGTATTTATTGTTGCTTCATAGGTTCTTAAAATAACCGTTTTCCCTGCCAAATCTTTCATTAATTTTCCTGGAAATCTACTGGCTTCAAAGCGTGCAGGAATTATTGCTGTAATATTCATTCTTTTTTTCCTTTTTCTTTTAATTCCTTTAATTCTTCTATATTTTCTATTATTTCCTTTTCTTTAATCTTTATTTTTTTCAATTCATTTTCTTTTAAATAATTATTTTTCTTAAGCCTGTTAATACTCGCATTTAACTCGAATCCCAACAACAAAATAATGGAATTTAGCCAAACAAAAAGCATCAATACCAACAAAGTTCCAATGGAGCCGTAAAGTTGATTGTAAGTGGAGAATTTTAACACATAAATGGAGAATAATTTAAACATTAATAATGTTAGCAAGGTTGTTAAAATGGAACCCGGTGTGAAGAATGCTTTATGTTTCACCTCTTTAGCGCCATATTTATACAATACTGAAACCGAAAAAAATATTAATACCACAAGCAAAAAATATCGGCCTTTTTCAATCCAATATACATCGTCTTCCAGCCATCCACGTGCCTTTAAATCATTTATCCCTATTTCAAAATAAACAGTAACCGCAACCACAACAACTAAAATAAGTGACAGCACAATCGCCATAAGCATTGAAATAAAATATTGGCGCAAAATGTTCCGCATCTCTATCACATGATATGAATATTCAAATCCGACAAAAATTGCGCTTACCCCATTTGCCATTAAAAAAATTGATGCTAAAAATCCGAATGAAAGTAACCCGCTATATTTGTTATTTACAATATCTCTTATGACTCCTTCAAAAGAACTGGCTGTATTTGGAGGTAACAAACGCTCAATCATAAACAAAAAATCTTGTTGAAATCCTTCAATGGGCACATATGGAATTAAGGTAAGTATAAAAAGTAAAAATGGAAATAAGGCCATAAAAAAACTAAAGGAAATTCCGCCTGCACGAGATGTTAAAGCACCTTTTAGTATCCCGAGGATATATAATTTAATAACCTCATAAACTGACAAGCCTTTTAAACCAGGAATTTTAACGTTTTTTCCAAGTTTGACAATCCATTCTAATTTTTTAACTCTATTTATTATTTTCCTAATTTGATTCCTCATTTTTTTAAATAGATACAAAGTTCTAAAGACAAAATTGGTATTTTTAGTCTTTTGTGATTCGACTGCATTTTGGGTGATGATTTCTTTTGAACTTTCAAATTTTAAATAGCTTTTAAACTTAAATCCATATTGTAAACAGAATGTGTTAAAGCACCTGAAGAAATATAATCAACACCACATTCAGCATACTTTCTGGCGGTTTCCAAATTAATGCCTCCTGATGATTCTGTTTGGCATTTGTCACCAATTAACTGAACTGCCCTTTTAGTTTCCTCAAAATCAAAATTATCAATTAAAATTCTATATATGCCTTCATGTTCCAATATTTCTCTGATTTCATCCGTACTTCTGGCTTCAACAATAATTTTTAAATCTAGGTTATTGGCTTTTAAATAGCACTTTGTTTTTTCTATTGCTTTTGAAATGCCGCCGGCAAAATCGATATGATTGTCTTTTAACATGATCATATCATACAATGCAAACCGGTGATTTTCACCACCGCCAATTTTTACCGCCCATTTTTCTATGGCCCTGATACCTGGTGTTGTTTTTCTTGTGTCTAAAATTTTGGTTTTTGTGCCTTCCAATAATTTTGCAAATATTTTTGTTTTTGTGGCTATGGCACTCATTCGTTGCATCACGTTCAACACCAGACGTTCCGATTTTAAAATGGATTGAGAGCTTCCTTCAACAAAAAAAACCACATCACCATATTTTACGGTTTCTCCATCATTTAGGAATGTTTCAATTATTAAATCGGAATCTACATACTTAAAAATTTTTTTCGCCATTTCAACGCCTGCAATAATTCCGGCTTCTTTAACCAGCAATTTGGCTTTCCCTTTTGCATTTTCCGGTATACAGGCCAAAGAGCTGTAATCGCCGTCTCCAACATCTTCTCTTATGGCATTTGCTATGATAATATCAAGTTCTTTTTCAAACTGCTGCTGTGAAATCATTGTTTGCTTCTATTAACAAACAAAAATAACTTTTTTATTTTCAAAAAATTCATCTTTAATTCTTTTTATATTTACCGAATGAAACGAGCATTGCAAATTTCGAGACATAAAATAATGAATAATGGCGAACCTACCTGTATCCGGCAGGCAGGCAGCAATCTGTTACCGCTGAAAAATAAAATTTAAACAGATGAAAATTAAACTGTTGGCCATTGGCAAAACCGATGATAAAAATTTGCATACCTTAATTGAAACTTATCAAAACAGGCTAAAGCATTATGTCAATTTTGAGATTGAGCTTATTGCCGATATCAAGAATGTTAAAAACCTGACCGAAGCGCAGCAAAAGGAAAAGGAAGGTGAACTCATTTTAAAAAAATTAACGGCAACGGACGTATTAATTTTGTTGGATGAAAAAGGAACTTCTTTCAGTTCTGTCACTTTTTCAGAATACCTTCAAAAAAAAATGAATGCCGGCGTTAAACAATTGGTGCTGGTAATTGGCGGTCCGTACGGATTTTCGGAAACCGTTTACAAACAGGCGCAAGGGAAAATATCGCTGTCCAAAATGACTTTTTCGCATCAAATGATTCGCTTGTTTGTTGTTGAACAATTGTACAGGGCTTATACTATTTTAAAAAATGAACCGTATCACCATGAATAAATTAAAACTGGTTTTTGCCACAAATAACAAACACAAACTTGAAGAAGTTCAGGCGATGCTCACCAATTTTGAGATTGTCAGTTTGGCCGATATCAATTGTTTTGAGGATATCCCTGAAACTGCCGATACTTTGGAAGGAAATGCCATTTTAAAGGCAAATTTTATCACTGAAAAGTACGGATTGGATTGTTTTGCTGATGATACCGGACTGGAAGTTGAAGCTTTAAATAATGAACCGGGCGTTTATTCGGCCCGTTATGCCGGGGAAGACAACAATGCAGAAGCGAATATGAATAAATTATTGCAGCATCTCGAAAATACTCAAAACAGGAAAGCGCAATTTAAGACCGCAATCGCCCTAAATATTCAGAGAAAACAGTTTATATTTGAAGGTGTTTGCAAAGGCACCATTTTAAAGGAAAAACGGGGAGAAAGCGGATTTGGCTACGACCCAATTTTTATGCCTGATGGTTTTAAAACTTCATTTGCCGAAATGAATCTAAATGAAAAAAGCAGCATCAGCCATCGCGGAAAAGCAATTGAGAAATTAGTTACATATTTAAACATGCATTATTGATAAATCCAACCAAATCATACAGAAATACGTTTATTATTTTGGTGGCTGTACTGCTGCTTATTTTTATTATAAACATAAGTTTGGGCTCGGTTTATATTCCCTTAAAACAATTGTTTTTAGCTTTTATGGATGGTGAAGTTGAAAAAGAATCATGGAAAACAATTTTACTTAATTACAGACTGCCAAAAGCAATTACTGCAATTATTGTTGGATCAGGATTGTCGATTAGCGGATTGTTGATGCAAACCTTATTCAGAAATCCGCTGGCCGGTCCGTTTGTGCTTGGCATAAGTTCGGGCGCCAGTTTAGGCGTAGCGATTTTGATTTTGGGCGCCTCATTTTTTGGCGGAACGATTGCCGGTTTTGCTTTTAGCAGCTGGGGACACGCCATTGCAGCGAGCATTGGCGCTTTTTTAGTGCTTTCTGCGGTGATGCTTGCAGCCATAAAAGTAAGAAACACGATGTCTATTTTAATCATCGGATTGATGTTTGGGAGTTTAACCGCTTCCGTAATTAGCGTATTGGCCTATTTTAGCAGCGCGAACCAATTGCAGCAATATTTATTCTGGAGTTTTGGCAGTCTTGGAAATTTAAGCTGGAATGAAATTTTAATACTATTCATCATATTTTTAATCGGAATCACCTTCGTAATATTCATTATAAAACCGTTGAATAGTTTGCTCTTAGGGGAAAATTACGCAAAAAGCATGGGTGTTAACGTAAAACGAACCCGAAATTTAACCTTGATTTCAACCAGTTTATTAACGGGTGTTATTACCGCTTTTTCTGGTCCAATTGCCTTTATTGGCTTGGCTGTTCCGCATTTAACGAAACTGCTTTTCAGCACTTCCAACCATAAAACATTGGTTCCGGCAGTTGCAATAAGCGGCGCTATTATTATGTTGATTTGCGACAGTATTGCACAATTGCCAACCAGCGAATATACCTTGCCCATTAACGCGATAACTTCGTTATTTGGTGCGCCCATAATTATCTGGTTATTGGTAAGAAAACGAAAAATAACTTATTAATGGATTT
>JAGXIN010000043.1 GCA_024635575.1 Flavobacteriia bacterium | reverse complement strand
CGGAAGTTCAAAACCAATGCCGTGCATAAAATTGAAAATCGATTTCTTTAATCCGAAACTGAATTTATCGTGATTGATTCCTGTTTTGTCTTTAAACTGAATGTCATTATTGGCAAAAGTGATTTCCTTATAATCTGGAAAAATACCGTATTCTTTTGGATTTAAACCAATAGGGCTGTGTGTTGTCAACGCAAACTGATGCCAAAATCCAGATTTTATGGTGCCCAATTCAAACAATTGTCTCACCATTTCCAAACTGTCCACGGTTTCCTGAATCGTTTGTGTAGGAAAACCGTACATTAAATAAGCGTGAACCATAATGCCGGCATTGGTAAAATTGTTGGTTACTTGCGCCACTTGTTCCAAGGTTACACCTTTTTTAATGAGTTCCAACAATCGGTCGGATGCCACTTCCAATCCACCCGAAATGGCAATGCAGCCAGATGCTTTCAACAAAACACAAAGATCTTTGGTGAAGCTTTTCTCAAATCGAATATTCGTCCACCAGGTCACTGTAATTTTTCTTTTGATAATCTCTATGGCAAGCGCTCGCATCAAGGCAGGAGGTGCAGCTTCATCGACAAAATGAAATCCCTTTTCGCCGGTTTGTGCAATTATTTCTTCCATGCGGTCCACCAAAATTTTTGCGGCTATGGGTTCATATATTTTAATATAATCGAGCGAAATATCACAAAAAGTGCATTTTCCCCAATAGCATCCGTGCGCCATCGTAAGTTTATTCCAACGGCCATCGCTCCATAAACTGTGCATCGGGTTGGCAATTTCTATGACTGAAATATAGTCGCTTAGCAGCAAATCAGCGTAATCCGGTGTGCCTACATATGCTTGTTTGTAATCATTTTTAACGGACAAATTGTTGTAAACCACTTTTTCGTTCTGCTTCAAAAAAGTCCTTTTAAACTTTTCGAAATCTGGATTGCTAGGGGAAGGATTCAGCACATTCGACAGCAACAATTCAACCGGCAATTCACCGTCATCCAACGTAATAAAATCAAAAAAATCGAAAACACGAACATCGGAAAGGCTTCGCAATTCTGTATTTGGGAATCCACCTCCCATTCCAATTTTAATTTCTGGATAATTTTTTTTGATGAATTTCGCGCACCTGAAGGCACTATATAAATTACCTGGAAACGGAACCGAAAAACAAACCAATTTTGGCTGAATAACTTTAAGTTTTTCTTCCAAAATTTTAAGTGTAATTGTATCAATAACAGTAGTTTCCTTTTGAAGATTTGCATAAAGCTCATTAAAATCGTTTGCACTTTGCCCCAATCTTTCTGCATAACGGCTAAAACCAAAATTTTCGTCGATGCATTCCACAATAAAATCAGATAAATCTTCGAGATATAAAGTCACCAAATGTTTTGCCTGATCCTGAATTCCCATCGTTCCAAAAGCCCATTCCAAATCATCAAGCTCTGAAAATCTGGATGCTTCCGGAAGAAAATTAGAAGTGCAAATTTGCCTTGCAATCGTCTGATTTTTTCCCTGCAAAAAACCAATCACATCATCAATAGTTTTTAGATAATCTGCTTTTAGAGCATAAATTCGCTGCGCGTTTTCAGAGGAAATTCGGTCATTTTCTATAGCGAAATCGAATAGTTTTTTCAAATTTTCCTTAGAAAATAGTTCTAAAATCACTTCAATACCCAAATCCATTTGAAAAGAACTGATGTTTTTTGTGTTCAAAAACCCTTTCAAATAGGCCGTAGCGGGATAGGGCGTATTTAATTGCGTAAAAGGAGGCGTAATCAGTAAAATATCTTTCAAAATAAGAGTATTGAAGGTGTTATATTATCATTCATTGAAAACTGAATCGCAATTTGGCAACACGTTTTTAAACCAATGCTAAATATAAGAAAATACTTGAGGTATAAACAGTTTTCTGTTTTGCGTTACCATCTCTTTTTTTAAAAAAGCATCGCAATTTTTTATGAACTGGTATTTATTGATACTGTCAAAAATATGTCAATGTAATTAATTCAATTGACAATTTTCGTTTGTTTTTAATAAGCCCTTTTATCGCTTCCTTCATAAAAATTAATGAATGCGTCGTTTACCACGCGGTTTCCGCCCGGAGTTGGATATTCACCTGTAAAATACCAATCGCCTAAGTGATTTGGACAGGCAATGTGTAAATTTTCAACCGATTGAAATATGATTTCAACTTCTGAATGGATCTCAGGAGTATGTAACATTTCGGCAATTTTATCGGAAATTTGTTCATCGCTAAAATTCCGGTAAATTTCCAATACGGCATTTTTAATTTCAGTATCTTCTAAAGGCTGCTGGCTTTTGCAGTCGTTATAAACTTCCTGAACAATATGGTATTGGTTGGTTTCTTTTAACAATTCCAAAGCCGCCCTAAATGCGATGAAATCCCCCAATTTTGCCATATCAATTCCGTAACAATCAGGGTAACGGATTTGTGGTGCCGAGGAAACAACGATGATTTTTTTAGGGTTTAATCTGTCCAAAATTCGTATAATGCTTTTCTTTAGTGTAGTTCCGCGTACAATGCTGTCATCAATAATCACCAAATTGTCGGTTGGTTTTACAATACCGTAAGTAACGTCGTAAATATGCGCCACCAAATCATCTCTGCTATTGTCATCGGAAATGAAAGTTCGCAGTTTCGCATCTTTGATGGCTAACTTTTCAAAACGTGGTATTTCTGCCAATATTTCTGTTACCTTTTCGGCCGATAAACTTCGTTGCCCTTTTAAAATGGCATCCGTTTTTTGTACATTTAAAAAATCTACGGCAGCTTCACGCAAACCGTAAAAAGAAGTTTCCGCAGTATTTGGAATGTATGAGAAAACTGTGTTTTTTATATCTCCATTTATTTTTTCCACAATTTGAGGAAATACCAACTTCCCTAAATTTTTTCGCTCAGTATAAATACTGGCATCACTTCCCCTTGAGAAATAAATACGCTCAAATGAACAAGCTTTATTTGGCAATGGCTCTTTGATTTTAGCCATGGAGATTTTACCGCTTCGTTTTATGATTAAAGCATGACCTCTTTCTATTTCCTTCACTTCATCAATAGCCACATTAAAAACAGTCTGAATCGCAGGGCGTTCTGAAGCGACCACCACAACCTCATCATCAGCGTAATAAAATGCAGGTCTTATTCCTGAAGGATCGCGCAACACAAATGCATCTCCATGACCCAATAAACCTGCCATTGCATAACCGCCATCCCAATTTTTAGCCGATTTTTTTAAGATCTTTTTAAGATTGATTCGCTCTTCAATCATGGGCGAAGCTTCTTTTTTGCTTACGTTAAATTCCTTTTTGATTTTTTCATACAATTTAGTGACTTCATCATCGATAAAATGGCCAATTTTTTCCATTACCGTCACCGTATCGGTCATTTCTTTCGGATGCTGTCCAATTTCAACCAAATCGTTAAACAAGCGCTTAGAATTGGTCATATTGAAGTTCCCTGCAACAATTAAACTTTTATGCATCCAATTGCTTTGACGTAAAAAAGGGTGAACGTTTTCAATGCTGTTTTTACCAAAAGTGCCATAACGCACGTGTCCCAAATACAAATTTCCAATATAGGGCGCATTGTTTAATTGCCACTGAACGTCATCAATTTTATCTGGAAATTCCAGATTCATATTATTTAATCGGTCGTTAATCTGCTCGAAAATATCTTGAATTGGCTGATCTTCATTGGAACGAATCCGACTAATATACCGAGTTCCCGGCGCTACGTTAAATTTTATGCTTGCCAAACCTGCACCATCTTGTCCGCGATTGTGCTGTTTTTCCATCAACAAATACATTTTGTTTAAACCATAAAATGCAGTTCCGTATTTGTCTTTATAATATTGTAATGGTTTTAATAACCGTACCATTGCAATTCCACATTCGTGTTTAATAGCGTCGCTCATAGTTGTAGTATTAATTGTAATTCAAATAAAAAATTCCGCACACGTGCGGAATTCATATTAACTTAATTCAATATCAAATTGAGTTAATTGTTTAAATTGTAATAATCGTTTTTGAATTTCTTCATGAGTTAAAGTTTCCATTCGCTCGGTGCCAAATTTTTCGACACAAAATGAAGCCAGGTTTGAACCCGAAATTACGGCACGTTTCATGTTTTCAAATGAAATATCGCCTGTCTTTGTGATATAGCCAATAAATCCGCCAGCAAAACTATCTCCTGCTCCGGTTGGGTCAAAAACTTCTTCCAAAGGCAATGCTGGTGCAAAAAACACATTCTCGCCATTGAATAATAAAGCACCGTGTTCCCCTTTTTTGATGACTACATATTTTGGTCCCATTTTTTGGATTTTCTGGGCCGCTTTCACCAAAGAATATTCTCCGGAAAGCTGGCGTGCCTCTTCATCATTGATGGTAATCACATCTATTTTTGCAATCACCTCCATCAATTCACTCCATGTATTGTCCATCCAAAAATTCATCGTGTCCAACACCACCAATTTTGGGCGAACAGGAATTTGTTTGATTACTGACATCTGCACGGCCGGGTGTAAATTCCCTAAAATTAAATAATCAGTATCTATAAAATTTTCCGGAACAACAGGTTTAAAATTTGCCAATACATTTAAATCGGTAATTAAGGTATCTCTTGAATTTAAATCGTTGCGGTATTTGCCGCTCCAAAAAAAAGTTTTTTCATCCTCAATAATTTCAATACCATCAGTATTGATATTTCTCAGATTTAATTTTTCTAAATATTTCTTCGGAAAATCGCCCCCAACAACAGAAACAATTCCTGAATATATGCCAAATTGTGATGCGGAAAGTGAAATATATGTCGCAGAACCTCCTAAAATTTTATCCGTTTTTCCAAATGGCGTTTCAATGGCGTCAAAAGCAACGGTTCCTATAATTAATAATTTACTCATATTTTACGGTAGTTAACACACAGTTTTATTGGATTAATTTCTGTAATATTTTTTTTAGAGAATACATGTGTTTACTTTTGCAAAAATAAGTTTAAAAAATGACTATCAAAGAAATACAAGAAGAAATTATAGACGAGTTCTCCATGTTTGAAGATTGGATGGAACGATATGAATATATTATTGATCTGGGAAAATCACTGCCTCTTATTAAAGATGAATTTAAAACCGATTCAAATTTAATTTCGGGCTGCCAGTCAAAAGTATGGCTTCATTCTGAAATTGAAGGCGAAAAAATTAAATTCACGGCCGATAGTGATGCGATTTTAACCAAAGGGATTGTAGCGCTTTTATTGCGTGTTTTCAACAACCAAAAACCTAAAGATGTTTTAGATGCCGATCTGTATTTTGTTGATAAAATAGGCCTGAAAGAACATTTATCACCAACACGTGCCAACGGACTGGTGTCAATGATTAAACAAATAAAATTATACGCCTTGGCTTTTCAGTCAAAATTAAGTTAATTCTTAGTTTAATAAATAGGTAAATAATTGTATATTTGCCCTTATTTAGAATGAATATAAAGAAAGGCTTTAAAAATGAACAGTACACACGCGCAAGAATTGGGCGATAAAATAGTTGCAAAACTAAAAACTATTTACGATCCTGAAATTCCTGTAGATATATTCGAATTGGGTTTAATTTACGATGTTTTTGTAAGTGAAAACAACGACGTTAAAATATTAATGACCCTAACTTCTCCCAATTGCCCGGTTGCAGAAACCTTGCCTGTGGAAATTGAAGAAAAAGTAAAAACAATTGAGGAAGTTAAAAATGCCGAAGTTGAAATTACCTTTGACCCGATGTGGACGCAGGATATGATGAGCGAAGAAGCAAAATTAGAACTCGGATTCCTATAATGTCTGATGAAATTGTAAATAGAGTTGCTAACAGCAAATTAAAAACAATTGACCTGGAAGATTATTATCCGAAAGGTACAAGAACAATTATTGACATCAAAAAATGGTTGTTTCACGAACAAATTTTAAAAGAAACCGATTTTCGTGAACACCTTAAAAATCATGATTGGAGCCAGTATAAAGATCATTATGTGGCGCTTACTTGTTCTTCGGACACCATTATTCCTTCCTGGGCATTTATGTTAATCACTACTTACGTTTCCCCTTTTGCAAAAAAAATTGTTGTTGGAAATCTGACAGCGCTGGAAACTTCCATTTTTCAAGAGATTATTACAAATTTTAATATTGAAGAATTTGAAGGAAAACGGGTAATTATCAAAGGATGCTCCAACAAACCAATTCCTGAAACCGCTTATATTCAATTGATTGAAAAATTACAGCCGGTTGTTAAATCCATAATGTTTGGTGAAGCCTGCTCTTCTGTACCGCTTTATAAAAGTAATAATTAATTTCACTTATTATTCCAAATATCTGATTGATTCACTAATTTTAAGTAAATTAAAAATATAATTTATATGAAAAAAGGTATGGTACTGGCGGCAATCGCATTAAGTTCTTCCTTCATTTTTGCCCAAGAAAAAGAAGCGCCAAAAGAAGGCTGGCACAAATCAGGAAATATTTCATTATTGTTCAACCAATCTGCTTTTTCCGATTGGATTACTGGTGGTGAAAATACCATCGCCGGAAATTTAGGTATTAATTACGATTTTAATTATTTGAAAGGCAATATCAGCTGGGACAACAAAATACTGGCTTCTTACGGACTGACAAAAAGCAAAAACAGCGAGTTTGAAAAGAAAACAGACGACCGTTTTGAGTTTAACTCCTTAATAGGCAAAAAAGCAAAAGGCTATTGGTATTATTCCGTTTTTTTAAACTTTAAAACGCAATTAACAAAAGGATATATTTATGGAACTGATATAAACGGAAAAGAAATCAGGACAGAACATACCAACTTTATTTCGCCGGGTGAATTGGCTTTTGGACCTGGAATGCTTTGGAAAAAATCTGATGATTTAAAATTCAATTTGGCGCCACTAACCTCAAAAGTAACTTTTGTGGATAAAGATTTTACGTTGCCGAATGACGCTTATTTTGGAGTTGAAGAAGGCAAAAGCACCAAATATGAATTGGGTTTATACGCTTCCGGCTATGCTAAATTAACCGTAATGGAAAATGTTACCATGGAAAATATCTTAAATTTGTATAGCAATTATTTGGAAGATCCACAAAACGTGGATGTAGATTATACGATGAATCTGATTATGAAAATCAATAGCTTCTTATCTGCAAACTTCACCTTCCAAACCATTTATGATGACAATGCTTTTGAAGGATTTCAGGTAAGGGAAGTTTTCGGCCTTGGAATTAATTACGAATTCTAATGAAAGTTACCACTATATAGAATTTTCATCATTATGAAACAATTTCAGGCTGAGAATGAATTCATTTCCTTGCAAACTAATTTTCCTCCTCAAACTCTTCATACAACAAATCGTTATAAGGAAAACGGGTAATGTGAATTTTTTTCACTTCATCAAAAACTTTTTCTTTAAATGTTTCCATATTTTCTTTGTTCAACGCAGAAATAAACACGCAATTATTGTCGAGCCTATTCATCCATGTTTTTTTCCATTCTTCTAATGAAAAGTGAATTTCTGTTTTTTCAGTTACCAAATCATCCTCCTCAATAGTTTGATGTTTAAATGCATCAATTTTATTGAAAACAATAATAATCGGCTTATCGGCACTTCCTATTTCAGCCAAAATTTTGTTTACAGATGCCATGTGATCCTCAAAATTTGGATGCGAAATATCCACAATGTGAAGCAACATATCGGCTTCGCGAACCTCATCCAAGGTAGATTTAAAGGATTCTATTAATTGAGTTGGCAATTTTCTTATAAACCCAACGGTGTCTGTCAGTAAAAAGGGAAGGTTTCTGATCACCACTTT
>JAGXIN010000164.1 GCA_024635575.1 Flavobacteriia bacterium | reverse complement strand
TGAAAACTCAAATGGCAACGGAAATAATCATTAAAGTCTTAATCAGTTATTTCTAATTTTTTACCAATTCAATATAAAATTACCACTTCCTGACTTTCGGTTTTTAAATCAATAACAAACCAATTTTAAAACAGCAAATATTTTATTTTAATTATTGATTTATATCAGTATCAATATCTAATAAAGTTGACAATGCTCATTGCTGTTATCAGGTAAAAATCTCAATTTTATAGTCCTTAGGTTTATAGTCCTCAGGTGGAAATTAAAAAAATCAACCATATGGTAACTGTTACAAAACATGGCATCATTTTAGACAAAACTAAAAATATTTTTGAAAATTTAGGTGTTCTTAATCCGGCTATTTATCAGCAAGGAAATACTGTGCATATGTTGTACCGTGCTGCCAGGGAAGGAAATTTTTCCAGTGTGGGATATTGTAAACTTGAAGGTCCTTTAAAAATAATTGAACGTTATAATGAACCGGTTTTTTCTCCAAAGGAAAGTTATGAACTTCACGGAATTGAAGATCCTCGAATTGTTAAAATTGAGGATACCTTTTATATGACTTATGCCGCTTTTGATGGGGTCAATGTTTTTGGGGCTTACGCTACTTCCAAAAATTTAATTAACTGGGAGCGTGGAGGTGTTATTACGCCCAAATTTACCTTTGATGAATTCGCGCAACTTATTGAGCCTACCTCAGAAATAATAAGCAAAGACCACTTTCTGTTTTATAATCTTTTTATGCATTACCGACTTAAAGAAGTTATGGAAGGTGAAGTATATGTTTGGGATAAAAACCTGGTATTTTTTCCTAAAAAAATTAAAGGAAAGTTTGCCTTATTGCATCGGTTTCAACCATCCATACAATTATTATACTTTAAAGATTCATCTGAATTGACCCCCGAATTCTGGGAAAAATATATTAAAAATTTACAAAGGCATATTATAATGTCACCAAAATACAAACATCAAAACAGCCATATTGGCCCTGGGTGTCCTCC
The DNA here is from genome assembly GCA_024635575.1 of Flavobacteriia bacterium. Taxonomy (GTDB): domain Bacteria; phylum Bacteroidota; class Bacteroidia; order Flavobacteriales; family Flavobacteriaceae; genus Lutibacter. The sequence goes on along the minus strand of JAGXIN010000164.1, from coordinate 6,335 downwards.
AATTGAAACTGAAGATGGATGGTTGCTTATTTATCATTCCGCCCAATACGCGCCACAAGGATTTGTATATCATGCGTGTGCAGCTTTATTGGATTTAGAAAATCCTAATAAGGTATTGAGGAGGCTTAGAAAACCTTTATTTTCACCAACAGAGCCTTGGGAAAAGGCAGGCTATGTCACCAATATTGTTTTCCCAACGGGAACAGCCCTTTTTGGTGAGGAACTTTATATATATTATGGTACGGCAGATATCAGCGTGGCCGTAGCATCTGTTAATATTAACGATTTATTAAATGAACTTAAAAATAGCAAACCATGAAAAATCCGCCTTCAAAATCCAAAATAGTCTTTATGACAACCTTTCCTCCAACTCAATGCGGCATCGCGACATTTACCCAAGATCTTACCAATGCAATTACAAATGTTTTTGGTGAAGCTATTAAATGTGTAATTTGTGATTTAACCGACAAGCCGAAAAGCGATAAAAATATTTCCTATTCATTAAATCCAAAAATAAAAGCGGAATATAAAAGAGTTGCCCAAGAAATTAATGAAGATAAAGCGGTAAGGCTGGTTCATATTCAACATGAATTTGGTTTGTTTGGCGGAGAGTATGGAAGTTTTTTGTTAGATTTTTTAGAAGCAATCGACAAACCTGTCGCTTTTACTTTTCATAGCGTAATTCCCAATCCAAACTTAGAACTGAAATCTTTTATGCAATTATTGGTTTCGAATGCTGTTTCCGTTTTTGTGATGACCAAACAATCTCAAAAAATTTTATTGGAAAGTTATGGAATTAGTGAAGATATTATTCGCTTTATGCCCCACGGAACACATCTTGTCAACTATAAAAATCCCGATGAATTAAAAGAAAAATTTAATTTTGAAAACAGAACAATATTATCAACTTTTGGTCTTTTAGGTGAAGGAAAAAGTATTGAAACGGCATTAAAAGCGTTGCCGGAAATAATTGAACAAACACCCAATGTTTTATACTTGGTCATTGGAAAAACACACCCAAATAGTATCAAAAATAATACAGATAAATATCGCAACTATCTGGAAACTTTAGTAAATGACTCAGGGATACAAAATCACGTGCTTTTTATAAACCGTTATTTAGAACTGCAGGAATTGTTGAATTACCTTATGGTAACAGAAATTTACTTATTTACCTCAAAAGATCCAAATCAGGCTGTAAGTGGTACTTTTTCTTATGCAATGAGTTGTGCCTGTCCTATTATCGCAAGTTCCATACCTCATACCAGAGAAGTGTTAACTTCTGATGCAGGATTAATTTTTGATATTGGCAACTCAGAACAGTTGGCCAAAGCTACAAAGCAGTTGCTTTCAAATAAAGAAATGCGCGAATCAATGGCCTTCAGGGCTTTTCAAAAAACCAGTGAATCTTCTTGGGAAAATATTGCCATTAAACATGTTCATGTTTATGGTAAATCTGTAAGTCAGTTTTTGAATATTGATTATGATTATCCCGCAATTAAATTGGATCATATTAAAAAAATGACAAGTTCATTAGGTATGATTCAATTCAGTAAAATAAGCATTCCTGACATTTCTTCAGGATATACCTTAGACGATAATGCCAGAGCATTAATTGCGATGTGTTTGCACTACAAATTATTTAGAAAAAAAGAAGATTTAAATTACATTAATACATATTTGAACTTTATAAAACTTTGTCAAAAGCCCAAAGGAACTTTCATAAATTATATAGATAAAAATGGCAATGAACATTTAAAAAACACCTATATGCACATTGAAGATTCCAATGCAAGAGCTATTTGGGCATTGGGAACGGTGATTTCTTTAAAAGAATATTTACCGCATGAAACAGTTTTAAATGCATTTAATTGTTTTGTAAAATGCCTGTCATGGTCAAGTGACATTAAATCTCCAAGATCTATTGGTTTTGCCATTAAAGGATTGTATTTATATCATTCCGTTACTGATGACATTCAGGCAGTTTCTATTATCAAAAAGCTTGGAAAAAAATTGTTGGCAGATTATTATTTAAATGCAACGGAGGATTGGGATTGGTTTGAAGATAGGCTTACCTACGCCAACAGTATATTGCCGGAAGCCATGCTATATGCCTATTTAATTACTGAAGAGCCAACTTTTAAGAAAGTTGCCAATAAATCTTTTGATTTCTTATTGTCCAAAATGTTTGTTAATGGAGATTTTAAAGTTATTTCAAACAAAGGATGGCATCATAAAAACAAAGAACCACATAAATATGGAGAACAGCCAATTGATGTTGCCTGCACTATTCAAACCTTGAATATTTTTCATAAAACATTTGGAATTAAAAAATATGAAAAAATGATGAAAGTGGCATTTAGCTGGTTTTTAGGCAGAAATCATTTAAAGCAAACCGTATACAATCCTATTACAGGAGGTTGCTATGACGGATTGGAAAAAGAAAATGTAAACTTAAATCAAGGTGCTGAATCTACTATTTGTTACCTCATTGCCCGTTTGGTTATGGAAAGTAATCAAATTGTTAAACCCCAACCTATATTTAGGAAAAGGATTGTTAAGGTGAAACAAGTTTCAAAATACAGCAATAAAAAACCCCCTATAATAATTAATTAACCAATTTTAAACGTTTTATAATTTGTGTTAAAGCCAATGACCCAAATCCGAATAAAATAACCAAGCCAAATTTATTGGCAGATAAAGGAATCAATGAAAGTGCCTTGGCAATTGGAGGCGTGAAATAGGCAACTCCTGTGAGAAAAATACAAAAAATAGTAGCGTACCAAATCCAAGGATTTAAAGTCACTTCATTTTTAAAGAATGATAAATGGCTTTTTGGCATATTAAATACATTAAGCAATTGGGCGAAAAGTAGGGTAAAAAAAGCCATATTGTTAATTTCATTTGGAGCCAAATTCATTACAAAATGAGCATAGGCAGTAATACCAAGAACACCTGCGGTTATGCACAATCCGTAAATAATTGTGGCATTCCATAATTCTTTTGTCATAATGGGTTCATCGGGTTTTCTTGGTGGTTTATCCATAATGTCAATTTCTCCCTTGCCAAGCCCTAAAGCCAAGGCAGGAAAAATATCCGTAATCAGGTTCAGAAATAATATTTGTAATGGCAAGAGCGGAGCAGGCAAATTTAATAATGCGGCAATGCCAACCGAAATTATTTCGGCTAAATTACTCGATAATAGATATACCACAAACTGACGAATATTTTCAAAAATAGCCCTCCCTTGTCTTATTGCCAGTTCTATGGAGGTAAATTTATCATCTTTCAAAATAACGTCTGCAGATTCTCTTGCGGCTTCGGTTCCCCTAATTCCCATGGCAATTCCAATATCCGCTTTTTTAAGTGCGGGAATATCATTAATGCCGTCTCCAATCATTCCTACAATGTTGTTGTTTCGCTGAAATAGCGTAAGAATATCAAGTTTTTGTTTTGGAATGACCCGCGCAAAAACTAACCCGTTAAGCAATTTTATTTTGTCATCTTCGCTCAGATTTTCCATATCTGGAATGTCTTTTCCCAAAATTACTTTGTCAGTTGCCGCTTCAGGTTCCAACAATCCAATTTCCATGGCTATTTTTTTTGCAGTTCCCTGATGATCTCCGGTCATCATAACAACGCTGATTCCTGCATTTTTATAGGTTAAAATGGTATCCTTAACATCTTCCCTGGCGGGATCAATAAAACCTATTAAACCAATAAAAGTAAGTTGTTGAAGCATGGTTTCACGATTGGGTTTTTCTTCCGATATTTTATGCGCAAAAGCCAATACCCGCAATCCTTCAGAAGCCAAATCGTCAACTTTTTGATACCAATAATCTCTATTTTCAAATTTTTCTGTTGTGCCATTTTTCAGGATGGTGTCACAACACTCGGCAATACTTTCAAAAGCGCCTTTTGCATGGACATTAAATTTATTTTCATGCCTATTTATGGTAGCCATCATTTTACTTTCAGAGTCAAAAGCCTTTTCCAATTCTTTCGGATTGTTTTTTTGAACAGAAACCGGATCATAATCGGCATATTCGGCAAATTCAATTAATGCCAATTCTACAGGGTCTCCATGTCTTTCTTTATTTGTAAGGTTGACATTGTTACAAAGTATGCTGGCCATCATCATTTTTTCAAAAGCGTCCAGGTCTTTTAATGATTTTAAAGCTTCTTGATTGTTGGGATATACATTTTGAAATGATGCTGTATCAAAAACAATTGTATTAACTTTCATCTGGTCTTCGGTAAGCGTTCCTGTTTTATCGGTACAAATAATATTTGTTGCACCAAGTGTATGGACGGCTTCTAATTTTTTAATAATAACCTGTTTTTTAGAAAGCCTGAGCATTCCTCGCGCCAGTGCAATAGTTGCCACAATTAGCAATCCTTCAGGAATTGAAGCAACGGCAAGTGCAATGCCTGTCTCCAGCATTAACACGAAATCTACACCTCTTATATAGCCTGTTATGGTGATTGCGGAAGCCAAAATAAGGGTGAGCCAAATAAGTCGTGTGCTAAGATGATGTAATTTTTTTTCAAGCGGAGTAATTTCTTGGTCAACATTTATTCCCATCTGTTGTATTTTACCCAATTCAGTATGAGCTCCTGTTGCCGTAACGATCGCTTTGCCGTTTCCTCGGGTAACTAATGTCCCTTTAAAAACCATATTGCTTTGCTCAGCTATTGAAGTTCCTTCGGGTAAAGGCTCATTATTCTTTTCTAAATGAGAACTCTCTCCTGTTAAAGCGGCTTCTTTAAGCTTTAAATTTTCCTGTTCAATTAAACGGGCATCGGCCGATACCACGTCGCCTGATTCTAAAATCATGATATCTCCCGGAACCAAAAGAGAAGCTTTTATTCTGATTATTTCACCGTTTCGTAAGACATTTGCAATTACCTGTCCCATTTTTCGCAATGTTTCTAAAGAACGAAGAGCTTGCAGTTCCATAAAAAATCCAATGGAGACCGTTATTAAAATGACAATAAGAATCGCAATTCCTTCAACCCAGTCCCTAAAGATAAAAGCTAACAATGCAGCTCCTGCTAAAATATAATTGATTGGATTAAAAAATTGCTCGATAAAAACACGCCATTTTGATTTCGGTTTTTTTTGAGGTAATTGATTCTTTCCGAATTTCTTAATCCGTTCTTCAGTTTGTTTTTTTTTCAGGCCAAATTCGATATCGCTATTTAGCTGATTTACAATATCTTCTGAAGTGAGTGTATATGCGTCTTTAAAGAGGTTAATTTTTGGTGAATCCATACAAATTGTTATAAAATTAATATTGATTAATGAAGACTAAATTATGACCAAAACACGGGCGCTGAAATGATTTTGGTCAGGTTAAGGAGGTGTAGCAATCTATTGAATTTGGAATTTAAAATAAAAATGAAGTTTTGAAAATACTATTGATTGGTTCAAGAAATTTAGATAGCTAAAAAATGAATTTGAGATTGCCTATTAGTTTTTAAAGCATAAAGGGGTTTTATTTTAAAACAAAACCCCAATACTATCAAACCAACATTCTCTGTGGGGGTAGACTGTGGTTTAAGATAGAATAATTATAGTTTATGTGGTTTCAACATTTTGCGGTAAGAAATCGTTGCGCATTTCGAAGCACAAACCTATCAGCCCGCTAAGCCGTTTATTAAATGTTATGTTGCTCAAGTTTAGCACTATCCGCGCAATGTTTTTTATCGCGTGTTAGGTTTTCGTGCATTTTTTGTGAATCTAAAAATAAGAAACCTTTCCCCAAAATTCATCAGGGAAGATTCTAAAATTATTCTGTCATTATTAACGATATCATTTTAATTTTTGTTTTTCTATTCCCCCACTCCATGAGGCGGTCCGGCCTGAATTTTTTGGTAGAGTTTATGAATAAAAACGATGTATTTTACATAACTATCCACCCATTGACGTCCGGATTCTACATTTTTGTCCTTGTTTTTCTTTGCTTCCAGGGCTTTTTGGAACCACTTGGAAGTCTCCTTTTCCAACTCCTCCTTAAGAAGTAACTGTAAAGGGCCAATGTCGCCTGTTTCCAGAGCTTTTTCTGCTTTCGCGATATCAGGCGGATTGGGACTGGCCGGTTTTAGTCCGGTGAAAGGCATGCCTTCCGCTTCGCGGTGCAGCCTAATAGCCGTTTCCATAAAATAATCCGTGGCCAGTTTACGGGCGTCACCTCCCTTATTATAAACAGCAAGTGTTTGTTTAAATTTTGCGTTTAGCTCTTCTTCCTGCTCTTCTCCGACCCATATGACAATTTTGTTAAAATCTCCGGTTTTGAGTGCTTCCTTTGCATCCTTGGCCACCGGTCCATTTT
>JAGXIN010000163.1 GCA_024635575.1 Flavobacteriia bacterium | reverse complement strand
CCATTCCATTCGTTTCCATCTTTGGTTAAGCCATTAATGATCATCATTCCTTTAAGCGGTTTGTTTTTATTGGCACCTTTACAATTATCACAAACTTTATTCTCTTCGCCTTTTATCAATAATTTATCAATTTTAGCATAGATTTTTCCTTCAACCTGATAAATTTCAACAATTGATTTCTCCTTGCCAGTTTCATCGTCTATGGTTTTCCATTTTCCTAAAATGGATTGGGAATTGCTAGTAATTGCAAAGAGTAAAATAACAATGAGTAATATGTTTTTTTTCATATGTAAATAGTTATTGTTTTTTTGGTCATATGTAATGCGCATATTTTCATAGGTGATTGTATCGTGTTTGCGTTATGCGCATTTCATATGTAAATATTTATTGTTTTTTATAGGTCATATGTAATTGCTTCGCCTGTTCGCTATCGCTCGGGCCGCATATCAACATTCCTGTTTCCGAAGAATTTTCGTTATGCTCATTTCATAATAATATAATTAATAATTAAAATAATTGAGCGTCAAATTAAAATTCCATGTTTCCTGAATTTTTAAAACTTGCTCAATCACATCGCGCACCAAATGCCTCCGGCTTTTTTTCGGATTATATATAAATATTCTGAATTTCAGAAAAGGGGTCTTTCAAAAAAGGAATTAGGGCCGCTAATCTTTAACTTTATACCAATATTGAGTTCTTCCCAATAATGCAAAGCCTAAATAACCGCGGACTTTCAATTTATCTGGATTTTCTAAAGCAATGTAGCATTTGTATTCCTTTCCTGTTTTTGGGTCAAGTATTTTTGCGCCATTCCATTCATCCCCGTCTTTGGTTAAGCCATTAATGATAACCATTCCTTTAATCGGTTTGTTTTTATTGGCACCTTCGCAATTATCACAAATTTTATTCTCATCGCCTTTTGTCAATAATTTATCAACTTTAGCGTAAATCTTACCATCTACCTGATAAATTTCAACAATTGATTTTTCTTTTCCTGTTTCATCATCAATGGTTTTCCATTTCCCTACAATGGATTGAGAGTTGCTAGTAATTGCAAAGAGTAAAATAATAATAAGTAATACGTTTTTTTTCATAATAGTATAATTAATAATTAAAATAATTTAGCGTCAAATTGAAAATCCCATTTTCCCTGAACCTTTAAAACCTGTTCGATCACATCACGAACACAGCCATTTCCACCTTTTTTTTGAGAAATATAAAGAGAAATGTCCTGAATTTCGGGAACAGCGTCCTTAGGGCAGCAAGGCAATCCGACTTTTTTCATCACTTGAAAATCGGGGATGTCATCGCCCATATACAGCACATTTTCGGGTTTAATATCATAAAGATTCGTATAATCTTTAAATTGATCAGTTTTATGGTGAGTGCCCAAATAGATATCCGTAATTCCTAATGCGTTAAATCTTGTGCGAACACCTTCATTGGTTCCTCCAGAAATTATACAAACACGATATCCTGCCTTTAAGGCAGTTTTTAGGGCGTATCCATCTTTAATATTCATTTCACGAAGCAATTCGCCTGTTTCGGTAACTCTAACATTTCCATTTGTCAGCACTCCGTCCACATCAAAAATAAAGGTGGTGATTTGTGGCATAATTTCTTTATAACTTTTCTCCATAGGTGTTGTAAATAGATTTTGTCAGCAATGTATAAATTTCTTGCTGATTTTTAGTCAGCATTGCCTTATGTTTTTCAATGGTTTTGGTGTCATTTCGTATTGCGGGTCCGGTTTGTGCTTTAAACGGCGATAAGATAGTTATTTTATTTGTAGTTTCCACTATTAAAGGAAGCAAAATTTCAAAAGGAATATTATTTTCTTCACAGATTTCATTTCCAATGTGATACAAATGATTTACGAAATTATTCACAAAAACGGCAGCGACATGCAAACTTTTTCGCTGATTGGAATTAATGCGGTAACAATTTTTTGAAATTGATGCTGCCAAAGTTTCCAAGAGCATTAAATCTTTTTCAGTTTCGGCTTCAATGCAAATAGGAACAGCTGAAAAATCAATTTTACGTTCTTTGGAAAAGGTTTGCAACATATAAAAAACACCTTTATTTGAAATTGATTTAAGCTCATCCATAGCCATACTGCCTGAAGTATGGACCACCAATTTGTTTTTTAAATTTAAGGTTGAAGAGAGTTTGGCAATGGCATTGTCGGAAACTGCAAGAATATAAATATCTGCGTCCTTCAATTCCGATAGGTTGTTTGTGATTTCTGTGTTATTTTTAAAGCAGCTGATTTTCTCTAAACTTCTATTATAAACCTGAACAACATTTACGGCACTGTTTTTAAACAATGCAATTGTTAAATGATAGGCTACATTTCCACCGCCAAGGATTATAATATTAATCATAATGCGAAGGTAAATAAAAGTTTAAAGTTTAAAGTTAAAAGTTCAAAGTTCATTTAGGCAATAGGTAAAAAAAGTTAAATGTTATTAGTTAAAGATTAAATTTTAAAACCAGTAACTAATAACATTTAAACTAATAACTCAAAACTTACTTTATCGCGGCTTGGGCAGCAGCAACTCTTGCAATTGGAACTCTATATGGAGAACAGCTTACATAGTCTAAACCGGTATTATGGCAAAAGGCAATAGAGCTTGGTTCGCCGCCATGTTCACCACAAATACCGATTTTTAGGTTTGGTTTTGTGATTCTGCCTTTTTCTGTTCCCATTTTAACCAATTGTCCAACGCCTTCCTGATCTAGGACTTCGAAAGGATCAACCGCTAAAATTCCTTTTTTTATGTATATAGGTAAAAATTTACCGACATCATCACGAGAATACCCAAAGGTCATTTGGGTTAGATCATTTGTGCCAAAAGAGAAAAACTCTGCTCGTTGCGCAATTAAGTCTGCTGTTAAAGTTGCTCTTGGAATTTCAATCATTGTACCAACCAAATACTCAATGGTGTCATTTCTTTCTTCAAATACTTTACTTGCAGTGGTTCTAATGATATCTTCCTGCATTGTAAATTCGCTTAAGGTTCCAATTAAAGGAACCATAATTTCAGGGACCGCCACAATTCCTCTGGCTTTCAAATTTAAAGCAGCTTCTATTATGGCTCTGGTTTGCATTTCGGTTATTTCAGGATAAGTATTCCCCAATCTGCATCCTCTATGACCTAACATCGGATTGGATTCTTCCAATTCTGCCACTTTGTTTTTAATGGTTTCCAAGGAGATTTTCATTTCTTTTGCCAACTCTTCCTGTTGTGCCAATTCATGAGGGACAAATTCATGTAAAGGTGGGTCTAACAAGCGGATAGTTACCGGCAATCCTTGCATGGCTTCAAAAATTCCTTCAAAATCGGTGCGTTGCATTGGAAGCAGTTTTACCAAAGCTGCTTTTCTACCTTCCTCGGTTTCAGCCACAATCATTTCACGCATGGCTTTAATACGATCTTCATGAAAAAACATATGCTCTGTTCTGGTTAATCCGATTCCCTGCGCGCCAAAATTCCGTGCCATTTTAGCATCTTTGGGCGTATCGGCATTGGTTCGAACTTTCATGGTTGAATATTTGTCGGCCAATTCCATAATTTCAGCAAATTCTCCGCTTAATTCAGGTTCAACAGTTGGTAAATTTCCTTCAAAAATATTTCCTGTTGAGCCGTTTAAAGAAATCCAGGCACCTTCGTGATAAACTTTTCCACTGATCTCCATTGTACGACTTTTATAATCAATTTTTATAGCGCCAGCACCCGAAATACAACATTTCCCCATACCTCGGGCAACAACTGCTGCATGGGAAGTCATACCGCCACGAGCAGTTAAAATTCCATTTGCAATATTCATTCCTTCTAAATCTTCAGGAGAAGTTTCAATTCGTGCTAAAATTGTGTTTTTATATTTATGGGCCTCATCAGCAAAGAAGACAAGTTGGCCACATGCGGCGCCGGGAGAAGCAGGCAATCCCTGAGCAATTACCGTTGCTTTTTCTAATGCTTTTGGATCAAAAACAGGATGTAATAATTCATTTAATTTATTGGGTTCAATACGCAATAGCGTTTCTTTCTCATCAATTAAACCTTCTTTTAATAGGTTTACCGCAATTTTAACCATTGCGGCACCGGTGCGTTTACCATTTCTGGTTTGTAGCATCCAAAGTTTACCTTCTTGTATGGTAAACTCCATATCTTGCATATCTCTGTAATGATTTTCAAGTTTTTGTTGATATTCATTAAGTTCCCCATAAATTCCGGGCATTAATTCTTCTAAGGAAGGGTAATTTTTAGCCCTGTCGTTCTCGTCAATCCTTGCCAATTTTGCCCAACGAAGGGAACCTAATTTAGTGATTTGTTGCGGCGTTCTAGCACCGGAAACCACATCTTCTCCTTGTGCATTGATTAAATATTCACCATTGAATTGATCTTCACCCGTTGCGGCATCACGCGTAAAACAAACGCCCGTACCTGATTGATTGCCCATATTTCCATAAACCATGGCTTGCACGCTTACTGCGGTTCCCCAATCATCTGGATAGTCGTGCATTTTTCTGTAATAAATGGCCCTGTCTCCATTCCAACTGTTGAAAACCGCGATAACAGCACCCCAAAGTTGGTCCCAAGGATTTGTAGGAAAATCGCGACCTGTACGTTTTTTTACGGCAATTTTAAAGCTATTAACGAGGTCTTTTAAATCCTGAACTGTAAAATCAGTATCTAATTCAATCCCCCTTTTTTCTTTCAAACGCTCCATTATTTCTTCAAAAGGATCAATATCATCTTTCGATTCAGGTTTCATCCCCAAAACAACATCACCATACATTTGAATAAAACGGCGATAGGAATCCCAAGCAAAACGCTCATTATTAGATTTTTTTGCCATTCCAATCACAGCTTCGTCGTTTAAGCCTAAATTCAAAACAGTATCCATCATACCGGGCATGGAAGCTCTTGCTCCTGAGCGAACAGATACCAATAAAGGGTTTTCTTTATCACCAAATTTAGTGCCCATTATTTTTTCAATATTTTCTACTGATTGTTCAACTTCTGGAGTAATCAGGCGTATTACTGCGTCCTTTCCATATGAGTTATATTCTGTACAAACTTCTGTAGTGATTGTAAAACCAGGAGGGACCGGGATACCAATTAGACTCATTTCTGCCAGGTTAGCGCCTTTCCCTCCAAGAAGGTTTTTCATTTTGGTATTGCCATCTGCGGTTTTATTTCCAAATTTAAACACTCTTTTTTTAACTTTTTCCAGCGATTCCATTAGGATTTGATTTTAGATTAATAATGCGTTTATTCAAATGTGGTTTTTACAAAATTAGATGCTAAAGTTAAAATTTTAAATGATTTATATCACTTTAATTCATATGGCATTTGATTCTGAGTTCTTTAAAAATTCAAACAAATACTAAATAAACTCGGTTTTAGCTATATTGAAGTTTTTTTTGTAATAAAAGTACTTGACGTACTTTTGTGTTTTAATTTTAAGTTTGCGTAAAAAGCATATTTATAGCAGCTTACGTATTATTTGCTGATATTTCAATGAAATAGATAAAAAACAAATAATAATTCATCAATTTAATGAGAAAATTAATAAAAATTAACATATTCGATTATTTTGTTAAAATAAACAAAATTTAATAAATATTTTATTGTTTTCAGATCGTCGACTGTTTTCAGATTGTCGACCTTTCTATTGAAGGAAAAAAGTTAGCGAAAAGAGGAATATTCACCAACTATTAATTTTAAACAGTTATATTTGGTATGATATATCAGTTAGCTGTAAAAAAATGAAAAAACTTTTTAAAATTTATGAAAACGAATTGATTAAACAGCTTATTCTGAAAAGAAACATTATGGATATTTTTTTCATATCTGTAGGTGTGGTATTGGCAAGTATTGGTTTGAAAGGCTTTTTATTGCCCAATCACTTCTTGGATGGTGGTGCGATGGGTGTTTCTTTGTTACTTCAAATTTTGACTGGATTTAATCTTTCAATTTTAATTGTTTTAGTTAATTTACCCTTCATCCTATTGGGGGCAAAACAAATTTCTATTTCTTTCGCAGTCAAAAGTAGCCTCGCAATTCTTGTTTTGGCTTATTTAGTTCATTTTATTCAACTGCCAATAATTACGGACGACAAACTTTTAATTGCTGTTTTTGGAGGCTTCTTTTTAGGTGCAGGAATAGGGTTTTCAATTCGTGGAGGAGCGGTAATTGATGGTACGGAAGTGCTTGCGATTTCCGTGAGCAGAAAATCCAGTTTAACCGTTGGCGATTTTATTGCAATATTTAATATTGTGCTCTTTGGACTTGCTGCAGCAATAGTTAGCGTAGAAACTGCAATGTATTCGATGTTGACTTATTTTTCGGCTTCTAAAACAGTTGATTTTATCATAAACGGAATTGAAGAATATATTGGCGTTATGATAGTTTCTGACGATGCTGAAATAATTAAGGAAATGATTGCATCAAAATTGGAGCGTGGCGTAACGGTATTTAGGTCTGATGGCGGATTTGGAAATAAAGGAAAAACGTTACCTGACAGAAAAATTTTGTTTTGTGTAATTACGCGACTTGAAGTCACCAGATTGCTTTTGGAGGTTGAAAAAATTGACCGAGGTGCTTTCGTAATTCAATATCCAATTAAAGACACCAAAGGCGGAATGATAAAAAAACGTCCACTTCATTAAAAAAAAATAAACTTTCATTGTTTTTTTAAGATTAAGCGCTTATTTAACTTTGTTTTTTCAAATTAATACTGCTGAAAAGTTTCTTTTAAAACTGGTTTGAACTGCAAAGTTATATTTTATGAAAGTTATAAATACGATTTAAAACTCAGTATTTAGCTGTTCTCTTGTAAGCTGCAGCAACTTTTATTTATTTTGTTGAAAATAATCATAATTAAATTTGGAAAACGTAAGGCATTGAAATCATAAAAAACACTTGTCAAAAGCCAAAGTGTGAATGATGTAATAATTTTATAAAATTGTGTAATACCTTTTCATAATTATTTATTCATCTTTACAAATATAAAATGACGTAACATTTTAAAGTGGTGGTATCCGAAAAACCTTAAGAGTAGGAATAAAAATTAAAAGGATTGAAATGAAATCATTTATAAATGTATTATCCGTAACAATTATCTTGTTCTTAACATCTTGTGCAACAACAACAAAATTTCCTGTTTCGAGTATTACACCTGCTGCAGAAATAACAGCTAAAAAGAAACAAGACAGTAATAAAAATTATGTTATTGAAGTGACTGCTAAAAATTTGGCAAGCGCAAACAGAGTTGATCCTTCAAAAAAAAATTATAATGTTTGGATTGTGACTGAAAATAACAGCACTAAAAATGCAGGAATGTTGGTAAATAAAAATGCAAAGACAGCAACATTAAAAATTGTTACACCTTATGATGTTAAAGAAATATTTATCACTGCTGAAGATCAAGGTAACTATTCTTATCCTCTTGGGATTGAAATTTCAAGAACAACTTTAAAGTAATTAGATAAAATCAGCCTCGCTTAATTTCTTTTGTGAGGCTGATTTTGGTTAATTTTAATGTTATTTAAAAATCAGTATTTAGGAGTTCTCCCGAAAGCTGCAATAATTTTAATTCGGCATTTTTTGCATCGTAAGTTGCCTGATTTAAACTGGATTGTGCATTTAATAGATTGATCTGTGCCTGTCTAAATTCTATAGAAGTAATTTGTCCTAATTTAAATTGTTCCTCAGTTCTTGAAAAGTTTCGTTTGTTGGTCTCAACATTTTTTTCTTGCGTTTGAAGTATATATAATTTAGTATTATAATCTTCCCAAGTATTGTTGAAATCTCTGGTAATTTGAAGTTCGCTTTGCTGTTTAAAAAATTGTTGCGTCTCATAATTTATTTTGGCATTTTGAACTTGTGTACTTGTGCGGCCACCGTTAAATAAATCCCATTTTAGGTTAAAACCTGTTGACAGACCGGTGTTTGTGGATTCTGTTAAAAAAGAAGCAGAATTGTTGTTGCTTTTAGTCCAGCCATAAGTACTTGTCAAACCAATAGACGGCAAATACCCAGATTTACTGGCTTTCAGCTGAAAATCACTTATTTTTATATCCTTTTCAATTTGAAGCAAAGTAATATTATTTGTCTTCACCTGATCAAACAGTTCTTGTTTATTTTTGGTTACAACAAAAATTACTTGTGTGTCCACATAAAAATCCGGACTTTCATTTTTTCCGAGCACCACATATAAATCTCGTTTGGCATTTGATAACAACTGCATGGAATTAAGCAAAGCAATGCTGTCATTATTCACATCAACTTCGGCATTAAGAACTGCAAGTTTTGTGCTTTGTCCATAATCCGATTGATAATTGGTCCTTTTTAATCGATCCTTTGAAATTTTTAAACTTTGATTTAGCAACGAAACATTTTCAGTTAATTGGGCTACTTTAAAATAGACCGAAAATAATTGCAATATTGTTTTTTCTATAGTTTCCCTGGCTTGCAATTCCGATAAATTATATTGCTCTTTTAATTGCTTGTAATTATAAAGTCGGCCCAGTCCGTCAAACAAAGTGTAATTTAAACTTACAGAGGCATTATACCTGCTGCTTTTGGCATTTTTTAGGGTTGTTATGTCTCCATTAGAAAATATAGCGTCAGTATTGTCTCTGTTAAATGTAGATCCTGAGGTTCCTGAAAGAGTGGGCAAATAACCCGAGTTCAAAATACCTTTGTTATTTTCAGCAATTTTAAGGTTATTGTCTGCTATTTTAATTCCATAGTTATTTTCTAAAGCAATACCAATTGCATTTTCTTTTGTGAGCAATTCTTGTGCAAAACTTGCAGAAAAACTCATTAATAATAATAAGGTAAGTTTATTCTTGTAATTCATCTTGGTTACTTTTTAATTCAATAATTGCCCTTTCAACTTCTTCTTTTGAAACCTTTTCACCGGTTCGCATCCACTTAATAAATACTTTTATTGAGTTTGAAACGGATAAGAACAAAGGCAACATTACCAATGTTAAAACAGTTGCAATGAGCATTCCGTACGAAATAGAGATTGCCATTGGTTTTAAAAATTGTGCTTGTCTGCTTTTTTCTAACAACAATGGTGCTAAACCGGCCACTGTTGTTAGTGTAGTCAACATAATGGCTCTAAACCTTGAAATACCTGCTTGTAAAAGCGCTTCATCATACTTCATGCCCTCTTTTAAATAATTGTTGAATTTTTCAATGAGCACTAAACCGTCGTTTACCATAATTCCAATTAAAGCAATAATTCCCAGCCATGATAATATGTTAATTGGAAAATCATGAATCCAATGTCCCCAAATCACACCAATTAAACTAAATGGAATCATCAATAATAACAAGATTGGTTGTTCATAGGTTCTAAAGGTAAAAGCAATTACAAAATAAATTAATGCTAAAATAACAAGCCCTACTTTTTTTACTGAGCTGATTGTTTTTTGTGCTTCTCTATTCTGACCTTCATACATCGCAGTAACCGTCGGATATTTCGATGATATTTCGGGCATTATATTTGTTTTTATATCATCTAAAATATCAGTAGCACTTTCTCCAGGAGATTTCATATCTGCAGTAATTTGAATTTCTCGTTTACTGTTTAAATGATTTATTAGTACATCTCCACGTTCAATTTCATAAGTCGCAATTTCAGAGAAAGGAACACTTTGGTTGGTAGGTGTGGTAATCCACATATCATCCAAATTTTTAAGGGAAGAACGGTCTTCTCTTTTATAACGCACCCAAACTTTGATTTCATCTTGTCCACGCTGAAAACGTTGTGTTTGAAGACCAAAAAAGCCATTACGAACCTGACTCATCACTGTTTGTAGATTTAACCCCAGTGAATATGCATTTTCCTTTAATTTAATACGCACTTCTTTTATGCCGGCAGGATCATTGTCGGAAATATCCTTTAGAAGCGCATTGTTCATTAAGATGTCTTTCAATTCATCTTTTGCAGCTTTTAATTCTTCAATATTATTTCCTAATAATGAAACTGCAACCGGACTTCCTCCAAAATTTCCTCCCGAACCAAAAGTTAGACTTTCGACACCATACACCTTTCCAACCTTTTCCCTAATTGCATTTGTGATTTCTGGTGAAGAAAAATCTCTGGCTTCCCCTGGAAGCAGGTTTATAGTTAAACTTCCATTTGCTGAACCCGGACCAATTCGTTTTATAATATTCTGAATAACGGCTTCGCCGCTGACTTGTTTTCCTGTAAATTCTTCATTGACTTCCCAAGCAGCTTTTTCAATTTCAGAAATAATAGAATCTGTTATTTTTTCATTTGTTCCTTGAAGCATTTTTAAATCAACAGAAACTCGATCACTGGCAATAGAAGGAAAAAAAGATGTTTTAACAATTCCTCCACCAAGTGCTCCTATACTTAGAATAAGTAAAGCTATTGGAATAGCAAAACCCAGTGCTTTGTGTTTTAAAAAGAACCTTAAATAAGGTGCATACCAGTGATCACGCATGTAAAATAGAAAGCTTTCTGCTTTTTGGTTTACATTGTAAAAAAAAGTATTTAGTTGGTTTCTTTTTTTTTCTTTTCGCTCTAGCGCTTTTGAATGCGCTATATGCGCTGGCAAAATAATTAATGCTTCAATTAAAGATACTGACAATGTTAAAATTACTATTAAGGACACCTGACTGAAAAAATCACCAATTCTTCCATCTAAAAAGAAAAAGGTGGAAAAGGCAATAATCGTTGTTAAAATAGCGGAAACAACAGGAGGAATAACTTCTAAAGTACCGTCAATTGCAGCCCTTATAGGTGTTTTTCCCTTTTCATAATGGTGATAAATATTTTCTCCAATTACAATACCGTCATCCACTAAAATACCAATAACGATAATCATCCCAAATAACGAAAGTACATTTATGGTTACTCCAAAATAGGCCGCAAAAATAAACATTCCAAAAAATGAAATAGGAATCCCGAGGGCAACCCATAATGCCAGGCGAATGTTTAAAAATAATGCCAGAAAAAAAAGCACCAAAATAACGCCCATTGTGGCATTCTTAATCAATAATTGAGTTCGTTGGTTTAACGTAATGGAACTGTCGCTTGAAACGTCTAAATGAACGGAATCTTGCTGTTGGTTAAAATTTTCTATGAAATCATTTACATTTTTGGCTGTTGATATTAAATCTTCACTGTCAGTATTACTTACCGTGATGTCAATCGACTTTTTTCCATTGAAGTATAACCTGTCCGGATTTTCTGACCAAGTGTCGGTGACTTCGGCAATATCATTTAATCGAATAATAGTTCCTGAAGGATCTGCCCTAACAACTAGGTTTACCAGCTCCTTTCCATAATAATTTTTATTACGGGCCCTAATCAAATAATCTTCGGCATCTGTTTTTATATTTCCTCCAGTAATTAATAAATTAGATTTACTTACTGCATTCGCAACCTCTGTAAATGATAAATTATAGGCGATTAGATCGTTTTCCCGAACCGCGATTTCAATTTCCTGATCAGGAAAACCTGAAAGGCTTACTTGTGATATTCCATCAATATTTCGTAAATCATTTTCAATATTTCTGGCATATTGTTTTAAAGTTGCCAATGAAATATTTTCACCACTTACTGTAAAACTTATAGTGGGTCTAATATTTTCAATTTTAGCAATTATTGGAGGTTCCATTCCAGTAGGCAAGGAGGGAACCCTGTCAACGGCATTTTTTACATCAGATAAAACAACATCGATATTTTTACCTTTTATAATTTCTACATTTATGGTTGCTGAATTTTCTCGAGAAACAGAGGTAACACGATCAATACCAACAATTCCTTTTAAATTATCTTCAATTTTTAACACAACTCCTTCTTCCATTTCTTGAGGAGAAGCCCCTGGATATGTTAAATTAATTGAGATATTTCTTGATTCGACCAACGGAAAAAATGAAGATTTCATAGATAAAGCTCCTGCCAGTCCAAAACCAATAAAAGCAAAAATGAAAATATTAACAGCAACAGGAAACTTTATAAAATAGCTAATTACTTTTCTCATTATTATTTATTGTTTTCGTTGAAAAGTTTAACCAGCATACCAACATGAGCTCCTGGAACAGGTTTAGATAAAATTTTCGTTCCATCCTCCAATCCTTTTATAACAACAGTAGTTTTATTTTCAAAAACAGGGTTGATAACTACTAAATCTAAAATAGAATCTTTTACAACATACAATTGCGTTCTCTCTACCAAAAGATTTCTTGAAACTTCAAAGGCATTTTCCTCCGATTTGGCGTGTAAGGCTACTTCTAAATACTGACCTTCTTTTAAATCCGTTCCATGAACATCAATAATTGCATTTATAGTTTGGGTAGAAGCATTTACTTTTCCATTTATTCTAATTACTTTACCTATCCAGTTTTTTGTTTTTTCTAAATTGTACAATTCAACTTGTTTGCCAATCTGAAGCAAATCACGATATTCAGATTTTATAGCAACGCTTATTTCATAAACAGAGGGGTCTATAAATTCACCTAATTTTTGTCCAGGTCTAATTAATGTTCCAGGGTTTACTAAGGATTCAGTTAAAATTCCTGAAAAAGGAGCTCTTAAGGTGTATTTAGACAATTTCACTTCTAAATTTTTTACATTGTAATAGCTTGTTAAGATACCACGACCTGAAATAAAGAATTTTTCTTTTTCTGAAGACGTTTCAGGCAATTTTTGAATTGGTTTGTTTAAATCGAAATTTTGTAAATAAGTCTGCCATTTTAAATATTCATTTGGAAAATCTAAACGAATATCAGGTATTATAGCAGTTAAGGCATTAAACAGCATGCTTTTTTGAGCTTGTAAATTGGCATAAAACTCATCACTATTGATTTTTATCAAAGTTTCACCTTTATTAAAGGATGTTCCCGCTTTAAAATCTTTTGAACTGTTTTCTAAAATTCCTTGAACTTCAGCATATAATTCAATTTTATTTTTGGCAACCAAAGTACCGTTAGCAGTAATAATTATTGGAATTGATTTATTGGTAATCGTTTCAGTAAAAACCGTTTTTACAATTTTGTCAGCTACTTCCATCGGTTTCTGTTTAGAATCAATTAAATATTTTGCGAGTAAACCAGCCCCAATTAATAGGAGTACAGCTAAAACTATTGATATTATTTTTCTCATTGTTTAAAATTTGTGTTTTAGGAAACTAAATTTGAATGATTTTTTAAATTATTTTGAATTTTGGAAGTTATCCTGATGAAATTAGAAATATCCTCTTGAGAAATTCCGTTTTGTAATGTTTTCATGCTTTCAAGCATTAAAGGTTTCATTTTTAAAAACAATTGTTTGCCCGTTCTGGTTATGAAAATTAAGTTTTTTCTCGAATCTTCTTCGGAAGGAATTCTGACTACCAAATTGTTTTTTTCCATCACATTGATTAACCGTGTTAAGGAAGCTTTATTTCTTTCGGTTATAAAAGCCAATTCATTTTGGGTAACCCCATCATTGTCTTCTTGTAAAACCTTTAGAACAATCCATTGTTCTTTAGTGACTTGAATATTATTTTGTTGAAAAACATCTGAGAGGTACATATTCATCAGCTTATATGTTTTCCCAATCCAAGGCGCCAAAGTTTTATTAAAATCGGATTTGTTAATATCAATCTCCATTTAATCGAATTTTTTTTGCAAATATATAATTTCAAATGGAATAGTTGCATATGCAACTATATTTAAAATCAATAATGTTATAAATAAAATTCATTATGTTTCTAAAGGATAGTTTTAGATTTTATAAATATTTAATTACCGGTATATCATCCCTTTTGTTTTGGAGGAATGGCGTTAAAAATTATTGAAAAAAAATAAATTTCACCAATTAATCGATGACTTGAAGAACTTTATTATTAATAATGCAATAATATGTGTCTCTACCATTACAAAAAAGTAATCACACAAAAAAAGAGACCTTTTGCCGGTCTCTTTCTCTTGTAAAATAATTAATCAAACAATTTTTATTGGGGAATTATGGTAACTTGTGTTATAGGGTTTGTATCATTTGAAGAAATTTCAAAGTTATTTGAATTGTTGTCGATTTCAAAGTTTAAAAGTCTAGGTAAATTTTGTATGGAAGGGCTTATTTGACCAGAAAATTTATTGTTAAACAGTAGCAATGTTTCTAATTTTGAAAGTTGGTTAAATTCAATTGGAATTTCTCCTTTAAATGAATTGTTTGCTAAAGAAAGTTCAGTTAAATTGGCTAAAGATCCAATTTGTTTTGGAAGCATACCGCTCATTCCATTGTCGAATAAACTTAATGTTTTTAAATGGCTTAAATTCTTAATACCAGAGGATATTGTGCCGGTTAATTTATTGCTGCTAAGTTGCAGTACTTCAAGAATTGCGATGTCGTAAATAGATTCAGGGATATTTCCATCTATAAAATTGTTAAATAAAACCAATTCTTTAAGGTTTTTTAAATTTCCGATTGCTGAAGGTATTTGACCTTCCAGCTGATTCATAAATAAATGGACTGTTACCAATGATTCAATGGATGAAAGTTCGGTTGGAATGAAACCACTTATTTTATTAAACCCTAAATTTAAATGACGCAACGATTTCAAATTTCCTATAGTGGCAGGAATTGGACCGGTTAAATTATTTATGCTTAAATTAATTTCGGTAACTGTATTGTTTTCAATGGTTATTCCATGCCATTCAGAAACATCTTTGGTTAAATCCCAACTGGTATTCCAATTTGTACCATTTGTTGATTTGTGCAAATCAAGTAATGCATTTTTTTCCAAATCAGAAATTTGTGAATAGGCGATAGGCGAAATTGCCAGTAGAAATGCAATTGTGAATGCTAATTTTTTCATCGTCTTTGGGATTTAGGGGTTAGTCTTTGTAAAAACCTTACGCTAAAGTAATTAAACAATTTTTAATTACCAAATTATTTTACCATTTATTTATAATTTCACACCATTTATTTATTAAAATATGCTTTTTATTAAAATCGTATATTTATATACCCTAAAATGACTGCACTTTCACAAAACTCCATTCCCCAAATAATTGTTATATATTTGTGTAAATATTAAAGTAAATTTTGTTTATGAAGTTAGCAATTTTAGCGATTGGCGCGCATCCAGATGATGTGGAATTAGGGTGTGGGGCAACTATTGCAAAAGAAATTTCTTTGGGAAAAAAAGTAGGTATTATAGATTTAACGAAAGGGGAGTTGGGTACAAGAGGATCAGCTGAGATTAGAGCAAAAGAAGCAAAAAATGGCGCGAAAATTTTAGGCGTGGCGATAAGAGAAAATTTAGGATTTGCCGACGGTTTTTTCGTGAATGATGAAAAACACCAATTGGAGATTATTAAAATAATACGGAAATATAAACCGGAAATTGTGTTGTGCAATGCTATTGATGACCGACATATAGATCATTCCAAAGGCAGTAAATTGGTTTCCGACGCTTGTTTTTTATCTGGATTGGTGAAAATTGAAACAGTATTAAATGGCATAAAACAAGAATCTTGGAGGCCAAAGTTTGTTTACCATTATATTCAATGGAAAAATTTAGAACCTGATTTTGTAATGGATGTTTCTGGGTTTATGGAAATAAAAATGGAAGCCGTAAAAGCATATAGTTCCCAGTTCTATGATCCGAACAGCAAAGAGCCCAGTTCGCCAATTTCAAGCAAGAACTTTTTGGACAGCGTATTGTATCGGGCACAGGACATGGGCAGATTGGTAGGAGTGGAGTATGCAGAGGGCTTCAATACAGAACGTTATGTGGCCATAAAATCTTTTGATAATTTAATATAAAAATGTTTGCTGAAAATCAGAAATGTTTTACATTTGCATCCGCAAGTTATATGGTGGTTGTAGCTCAGCTGGTTAGAGCATCGGTTTGTGGTACCGAGGGTCGCCGGTTCGAACCCGGTCTTCCACCCAAAATTAAAGGTCTGTTTTTCAGACCTTTT
>JAGXIN010000162.1 GCA_024635575.1 Flavobacteriia bacterium | reverse complement strand
TCCGGGGCCGCTTGGCATATGGCCCACCAAACCCAATGCAGTAGCACCTGCGTTTATGGCTAATTTAGCCTCTTCTATGCTGCTGATACAGCAAATTTTAATATGTGTTTTTTTCATTTAGCCACCAATTGTGGACATACTTTCTGAAACAGCGCTTCCTCGGGTAGCTTCAGCAATAAATCCGTTCTCAGGTTTGTGATGAACAGTTGTGATAAATAGATTTTTTAATTCATCGTCACTTGCGCCATTTCTTATAAAATCTCTTACATTAAAAACACCGCCATCAAACAAACAATTTTTGAACAAACCTGTTGAAGTAATTCGAATACGGTCACAATCATTGCAAATAGTGCGCGTAAAAGCAGGAATAATTCCAAAAGTTCCTTTGTAATTTGGAAGGCGATAATTTATAGAGGTTGAAGATTTTTTGGATAAAATTGGCTCAATATCCGCATAATGATCTTTTATATGGTTCAGTATTTTTTTAAAATTCCAAACTTCTGAAATGTCTCGCTGGCCTTTTCCGTTAAAAGGCATTTCTTCAATAAAACGAACTGCAATGTCTTTATTTTTGGTGAGTTCAATAAAATCGATAATTTCATCGGTATTAACACCTGACTGCACCACTACATTTAATTTTAATTTCAAACTGCTTTTTTCGAGCTTTTCAAAAGTATCATAAACACTGTCAAAAACATCCCTTCGGGTAATTTTCGCGAACTTTTCCTTTTGAAGGCTGTCTAAACTTAAATTAATTGCGTTGATTTTATAATCCTCCAATTTATCAATATGGCTTGAAATTAAGGCACCGTTGGTAGTGATGTTAATTTCCTCTAGTTTGTCATTAAAAGACAGGGATTCTAAAAAATTCACAAAGTCCTTTCTCACAAAAGGTTCGCCACCTGTTAAACGCACTTTATTAACGCCCAATTCAGAAAGCACCCGAGTAATTCGGTACATTTCTTTATAGGAAAGCAGTTCTGTTCTGTCTACGATATCAATTCCTTGAACTGGCATGCAGTATTGGCAACGCAAATTGCAACGGTCGGTGACTGCCAATCGTAAATAGGTTATTCTTCTGCCAAATTTATCTCTCAACTCCATTAGTTAATGGTAATTTTATTTCTTCCCAAAGTTACTATTTCTTTTTTTTCGAGTTTTTCCAAAATTCTTGATATTGCTTCCCGGGAAACTTTTAAATCGCGAGCAATGTCAAAATGCTTTTTATTGATAGTATTGTCATTGGTTATTAAACTGGTATACTCTAAATATTTTAACAATCTGAATTCTAAATTCTCAAAAGCGATATCATTAATTTTTTCAATTAAATAAGCCGTTTGCTGTTGATTCAATTTAAAATAAAAGGAACGCCACGTGCTGTATTTTAAAAACCACGAAATTACAACTTTAGATGGTATGGCAATGTACGTTACGTTACTTTCAGCTTTCAGCCTAATATCACACTTTTTGTTTTCTATGGCATAAGTCATGGCAATTGCGCTGGTTTGTTTTTCTGTTAAAAAATGCAAAAAAATACCGTTCCCTTTTCCATCTCGTCGCTTTACTTTTACAATTCCAGAAACAATTAATGGAATAAAATCAATATCTGTTCTAACATCTAAAATTATTTTGTCTGCCTCAACAGATTTTAAAATACCATTGTTGCAAATTTCTGTTCGTAAATTCTCCTCAAATAACCCTGAAAAATTACCGGCAACAATATCATGTATTTTCATTCTTAACTATTGTTTTATTAATGAGGTAATTTATCTTTGTAAAGGCCGTAAAAAAACGCACCCAAAGTAGCCCCAAAAATAACCACCAAAATGGAAACAATTCCTTTTCCAATGAGTACAAACATGGGTCCCGGACAAGCACCTGCCAATGCCCAACCCAATCCGAATAAAATACCGCCCAAAAGATTTCGATACAATCCTTCTTTTTTAGGTGCTACATGAATTTCTCCTCCTTCAAAAGTTTTAACCATCTTTTTCTTAAATAAAAACATGCTTATCATCCCCAGCAATATTGCAGAACCAATGATTCCGTACATATGAAACGACTGAAACTTAAACATTTCGTATATTCTGTACCACGAAATTATCTCGGCTTTACTCATTACAATTCCAAAAAGAATACCCACTAAAAAAAACTTTATATATTTCATAAGGCTAAAATATTAATGGCAGAATAAACCAGGTCATTACCAAACCTCCAATAAAAAAGCCAATTACTGCGATTAAGGAGGGAAGTTCTAAATTACTTAGGCCAACAATTGCATGGCCAGATGTACAGCCGCCTGCCCAACGTGCACCAAAGCCAACCAAAAAACCTGCAATGATTAAAATTGAAAAACCTTTTAAAGTTAGCATCGTATCAATACTGAAGATTTCATCGGGCAAATATGTTTGGCCTGCATTCATGATTCCAATATCAGCCAAATCTTGAACTGTTTGCGGACTTATGGCAACAGCATCAGTTGTTGTCAAATAATTTGAAGCTATAAAACCACCTGCGATAGAACCGGCAATAAAAAGCAAGTTCCATAAATTCTCTTTCCAGTCAATTTTAAAATAGTTGACAAATTTCCCCGCGCCACCTATGGAACAAAATGTTTCCAAATTTGATGACACTCCAAATCGTTCACCAAAATAATAAAGTAAAAACATGACAATCGAAATAATAGGACCGGCAACATACCATTCCCACGGTTGTAATATAAAATTCATAATCTATTTATTAAATCTATCAAAAATATCTTATAAATCGAATTATTTTGTGATTAATATCACATAAGCTAAAATTCCAGGACTTCAATCTTATTTCTATGCAACTTTATTTTCCCTTCGTTTTCAAGTTGCTTTAACAATCTTGATACAACAACTCTAGAAGTATGTAAATCATAAGCGATGTCTTGGTGGGTGGTGTTTAACGAAGTTTCTCTCATTATTTGTGCTTTGTCTGTAAGATACTTATATAAGCGCTCATTCATTTTCATAAAAGCCAAACTATCGATAGTCTCCATCATTTCGTTTAAACGAATATTGTAACTTTCAATCACAAAATTTCTCCAGGATTTGTATTTTACCAGCCATTCATCCAATTTTTCTTTTGGCAGAAAAATAATTTCAGATTCTTTTTCGGCTATTGCCCTAATACCGCATTTGCCATTTGAGATAGCACTCGCAAAGGAACTGGCGCAAGTATCTCCACGTTCCAAAAAATACAACAAAATTTCTTCTCCCTTTTTATCTTCCCTCACAATTTTAATGGCGCCTTCCAATAACAAAGGAACACCTTTCATTTTATCGCCTAAATCAACCAATACCTCATTTTCACGTAATTTTTTATACACGCCAACCTGAACTATTTCATCAAGCAATTCTTTTTCAAAAACAAATGAAAAATATTTTTCCAGCTTTTCTCTCATCTTTCTATATAATTTAAAATTTTTAAGGTGGCTCCAGTTTTAGCGACTACGTACTTTTTAGCCCTTTTTCCTGCTTCTGTCCGCATTTCATTCAAATGAAAAAATTCACCTAAATGCAAAGATAATTCATTAGAATCATCTACCACAAAGCAAGCCCTGTTTTTCACCAAATCAATAACTTCATTAAATTTATGGTAATTGGGCCCAATAAGTATAGGAATGCCAAAAGTTGCCGGTTCCAAAACATTGTGAACACCGGTTTTTGTAAACCCGCCACCTACATAAGCCACATTTGCATAACTGTAAATCTTAGTCAAAATACCAACGGTATCAATGATAAAAATTTGATAATCCGCTAAATTTTTACCACCCTGAGCTGAGTCCATGGGCTTTTCTGAAAACAAGATCACTTTTTTTGAAATACTCTTTTTTAAATCGGCAATCTCACTACCATTAATATTGTGTGGCGCAATAATAAATTTTTCATTTTCTGAAGCTTTATTATTGATATAATCAACCAACATCGTTTCATCCTCTTTCCAGGTACTTCCCGCAACAACAGTATATTTATCATTTATAAATTCTTCAATAAAAGGCAGTTTGTTGTTTTGCTGGGTAATTTCAAAAACTCGGTCAAAACGGGTATCGCCGCTAACAGTAACATGATTAAAATTGATACTGTTCAGCAATTGTTTGGAGTTATCGTCCTGCACAAAAAAATGAGCAAAAGTAGTCAGCGAATTTCTCATAAAACCTCCATACCAATTAAAAAATGGTTGGCTTTTTCTAAATATTCCGGAAATTAATAAAGTTTCAATATTGTTTTTTTTAAGTTCTTTCAAAAAGTTTGGCCAAAACTCATATTTAACAAAAATGGCCATACTTGGATGAACAATTTCAAGGAATCTTTTCGCATTTTGTGCAGAGTCTAAAGGCAAATAACAAACCACATCGGCATATTCATAATTTTTACGCACTTCATAACCCGAAGGTGAAAAGAAAGTCAGCACCACTTTTTTATTCGGAAATTTTTGTTTTAGTTTTTCAATAATTGGCCGTCCCTGCTCAAATTCTCCCAAAGAGGCACAATGAATCCATATGACTTCGTCAGTTTCTGAAATCCCTTGTTGCAATTCAAAAAAAGTTTGTTTTCGTCCATCAATAAAAAGTTGAATTTTTTTATTGAAAAGTGCCGCTATTTTTAACACAAAGCCGGCAACTAAAATAAGTATGTTGTATAAAAAGTACATAAACGCACAAATGTACTAAATAGCGCATAAAAAAACTCCCAAACTTAAAAGTTTGGGAGTTTAAAATTTATTAAATCTATATGTTAAGCTTCGATAGGATCGATAGAAACAAATGATTTATTGTCTTTTCTTTTTGAGAATTTTACCAAGCCGTTCACTCTAGCGTGTAAGGTGTGATCTTTTCCCATATATACGTTATCACCAGGATGGTGTTGAGTTCCTCTTTGACGAACAATAATGTTCCCTGCAATAGCAGCTTGTCCACCAAATATTTTTACTCCTAGTCTTTTCGATTCCGATTCCCTACCGTTTTTTGAACTACCGACTCCTTTTTTATGTGCCATGGCTTAAATTATTTATCGATTAATTATTTTTTATTTTTTAACAAAGCTTTTGCTTGTTTTACCCACTCTTCAGATTCTATTTTG